>CAIWTL010000584.1 GCA_903915555.1 uncultured Micrococcales bacterium
CCATCTGCGCGGCACCCGTGATCATGTTCTTCACGTAGTCGGCGTGCCCGGGGCAGTCGACGTGCGCGTAGTGCCGGTTCGCGGTCTCGTACTCGACGTGCGAGGTCGCGATCGTGAGGATCTTGGTGGCATCGCGACGCCCCTGCGACTCGGACGCCTTCGCGACCTCGTCATAGGCGACGTACTTGGTGCCGAACCCCTTGTCCGCCGAGATCTTGGTCAGGGCGGCCGTGGTGGTGGTCTTGCCGTGGTCGACGTGGCCGATGGTGCCCACGTTCACGTGCGGCTTGGTCCGCTCGAACTTTGCCTTGGCCATGGTGATGCGTCCTGAAAGAAAGGGTACTGGTGATGAACTGCGAGTGAACGATGGTACTGCCTACAACGTGCCTTACTTCTGCTTCGAGATGATCTCCTCGGCCTTCGCCTTGGGGACCTCCTCATAGTGCGAGAACTCCATCGAGTACACGGCGCGCCCCTGCGTCATCGAGCGGAGCCGCGTGGAATAGCCGAACATCTCGGAGAGCGGGACGGTGGCGCCGATCACCTGCGCCTCGCCGCGCTGCGTCATCCCACCGATCTTGCCGCGCCGTGACGAGACGTCGCCGAGCACGTCGCCCATGAACTGGTCGGGGCTCACGACCTCGACCTTCATCATCGGCTCGAGGATGACGGCCTGCGCGCTGCGCGCCGCCTCCTTGATGGCCATCGACCCCGCGATCTTGAACGCCATCTCGCTCGAGTCGACGTCGTGGTACGACCCGAAGACGAGCTCAACCTTCACGTCGACCATCGGGTAGCCGGCGAGCACGCCGTTCTCGAGCGCCTCGCGGATCCCCTCCTCGACCGGCTTGATGTACTCGCGCGGGATCACGCCGCCCGTGATCTTGTCCTCGAAGACGTAGCCCTGGCCCGGCTCCGCCGGCATCGCGTTGATGACGACATGGCCGTACTGGCCCTTGCCGCCCGACTGGCGGATGAACTTCCCCTCCACCTTGTCGACGCGCTTCTTGATCGTCTCACGGTAGGCGACCTGTGGCCGCCCGACGTTCGCCTCGACCTTGAATTCGCGCATCATGCGGTCGACGATGATCTCGAGGTGGAGCTCGCCCATCCCGGAGATGATCGTCTGGCCCGTCTCGGCATCGGTGTGCACGCGGAAGGTCGGATCCTCCTCCGCGAGCTTGTTGAGCGCGATGCCCATCTTGTCCTGGTCGGCCTTGGTCTTCGGCTCGACAGCGACGTCGATGACGGGCGTCGGGAACTTCATCGCCTCGAGGATGATCGGCTTGTCCTCGTCCGAGAGCGTGTCGCCGGTCCGCGTGTCCTTGAGGCCGATGGCGGCGGCGATGTCCCCGGCGCGCACCTCCTCGATCTCATCACGCTTGTTGGCGTGCATCTGGAGGAGGCGCCCGATGCGCTCGCGCTTGTCCTTCGTCGAGTTGTAGACGTGCGACCCCGCCTTGAGGACGCCGGAGTACACGCGGAAGAAGGTCAGGCGGCCGACGAACGGGTCGGTCGCGACCTTGAACGCGAGCGCGGCGAACGGCGCATCGTCGGCGACGGCGCGCGTGTCGGGGGTCGCATCATGATGCGGGGC
>CAIWTL010000585.1 GCA_903915555.1 uncultured Micrococcales bacterium
AGCTTCTTCTCCTTGGTCGGATTGACGTCCATGTCGTCGGCGCGCGCGTTCTCACCCACGATCATGCCCTCGTAGACCTGGGCGCCGGGGTCGACGAAGAGCGTCCCCCGCTCCTGCAGCCCGAAACACGCGTAACTGGTGACAGCGCCCTGCCGGTCCGCCACCAGGGAGCCCGAGGGCCGGGTGCGCAACTCTCCGTGCCACGGCTCGTAGCCGCCGAAGACGTGGTGCATCAGGCCGGTTCCCCGCGTCTCGGTGAGGAACTCGGTGCGGAACCCGATGAGGCCTCGGGCGGGGACGTTGTACTCCAGCCTCACCCAGCCGGTCCCGTGGTTGAGCATCTGCTTCATGCGGCCCTTGCGCAGGCCCAGTAGTTGCGTCACGACTCCCACGAACTCCTCCGGGACGTCGATCGTGAGGTTCTCCATGGGCTCGTGCACCTTGCCGTCGATCTCGCGCGTGACGACCACGGGCTTGCCGACGGTCAATTCGAAGCCCTCCCGCCGCATCATCTCGACGAGGACCGCCAACTGCAGCTCCCCGCGACCCTGGACCTCCCACGCGTCGGGCCGGTCGGTGTCGAGTACTCGCAGGGACACGTTGCCCACCAGTTCGGCATCGAGACGATTCTTCACCAGCCGAGCCGTCATCTTCGTGCCGCTCTTCCCGGCGAGGGGGGAGGTGTTGGTTCCGATGGTGACCGAGATGCTCGGCTCGTCGACAGTGATGACGGGAAGCGGGCGGGGATCCTCGGGATCCGCGAGCGTCTCACCGATCGTGATCTCCGGGAGGCCCGCGACGGCGATGATGTCGCCGGCACTGGCCGAGGCCACGGGCACCCGCTCGAGCGCCTCGGTCATGAGAAGGTCGGTGACCTTGGCCGTCTCGATGCTGCCGTCCGCCCGGCACCACGCCACCTGCTGGCCCTTGCGGATCTCACCCGCATGGACCCGGCACACCGCGAGGCGCCCCAGGTAGGGGGACGCGTCGAGGTTGGTCACGTGCGCCTGCAGGGGAGCCTCGCCGTCGTACTCCGGCGGGGGCACGGTGTCCACGAGCGTGCGGAACAGTGCGGTGAGATCCTCGCCCTCGGGCATCGCGCCGTCCTCGGGTTTGTCCAGCGACGCCCGCCCCGCTTTGGCACTGGCGTACACCACGGGAAAGTCGATCTGGGCCTCGGTGGCGTCGAGGTCGAAGAACAGTTCGTAGACCTCGTCGAGCACCGCTGAGATCCGCGCGTCGGAGCGGTCCACCTTGTTGATGACCACGACGACGGGCAGCCCCTTGGCGAGTGCCTTGCCGAGGACGAACCTGGTCTGGGGCAGCGGCCCCTCCGAGGCGTCGACGAGCAGCAGGACACCGTCGACCATCTCCAGGCCACGCTCCACCTCGCCACCGAAGTCCGCGTGGCCGGGGGTGTCGATGATGTTGATGGTCAGACCGTCGGCCGGAGCATCGTCGCCCGTGTAGCGCACCGCGGTCTGCTTCGCGAGGATCGTGATGCCCTTCTCGCGCTCGAGGTCCATGGAGTCCATGACCCGGTCGGCGACGTCGGCGTTCTCGCGGAAAGCCCCCGACTGCCACAGCATCGCGTCGACGAGGGTCGTCTTGCCGTGGTCGACGTGGGCGATGATCGCCACATTGCGCAGGTCGGGTCGCTGTGTCACCTCCGGAGTGTACGGGGACAAGTGCCCGAGGTCCCAAGCCCGCACTCCACCCGCATCGGTGGATCCGGGGGCTGCCCCGGCGCGGGCACGGGTGTGACGCGCGCCCGCGGAGGAGCGAGCCCGGCTAGGTTGTGAGCATGCGCACTTTCGCCCACGACGGCCTCGTGTTCGATCTGAAGGACGAAGGACCGGAGGACGGTTTCCCCATCGTCTTCCTCCACGGCTTCCCCCAGGACTCGACGTCATGGGACGGCGTCGTCGATCCGCTCCACGAGCACGGGTTCCGGACCCTCGCGCCCAACATGCGCGGCTATTCCGCCACCGCTCGTCCCCCCTCGGCGAAGGACTACGTCGCGGCCAAGACGGTGGGTGATGTCATCGGACTGCTCGATGCCCTCGATCTCGAGAAGGCGCACATCGTCGGACACGACTGGGGCGGCTTCGTGGCGTGGGGGGTCGGTGCGGCTCACCCCGACCGGGTGGAGACCCTGTCGGTGCTGTCGACACCCCACCCGGCCGCGCTGCGGCGGTCGTTCGTCACGAGCACTCAGGGGCTCCGTTCCTGGTACATGGGCATGTTCCAGGTGCCCTGGGTCAGTGAGCAGATCATCCACCCCGGCGGACCGGCATGGTCGCAACTGATGCGGGGACTCCCGCCGCATCAGGCGGCGCACTACACCGACCGGATGCGACAGAGGGGCGCCCTCAGCGCTGCCCTGAACTGGTACCGGGCGCTGCCGCGCGACATGGTCCGCCCGTCGCTGCCGATGCACCGCATCTCGGTCCCCACCCTGTACATCTGGGGGGAGAACGACCCTGCACTGGGCCGGGCCGCAGCCGAAGCGACCGCGGACTACGTCACCGGCGACTACATCTTCACGCAACTGAAGGGTGTCGGGCACTGGATCCCCGAGACTGCGCCCGACGCGGTCGTCGAAGGCCTGCTCGACCGGTTCACCGACCGGGTGCCGTGACCGCGGTGTCGGGGACAGCGGGGTGTTTGCGCCGGTAGGCGACCCGCTCGGCGAACATCACCAGGGGGATCGACACCAGGATGACCACGGCCGCGGCGATACCCAGCCGCAGCCAGTTGTCGGAGTCCCCCGCGGCCCATCCGCCGAACACCGGTGCGACAGCACCGGCGGCCATCGCTGACGCACCCACCACGACGACGAGGCGCCCGGAGCGGGGGTTGAGGTCCGCGGCAGCCGCGAAGATGAACGGGATCGCGGTGTAGAACGTGAGATTCGTGAGCAGGATGCCCACCGCGTACGGCACGAGGAGAGCGGTCCCGATCATCAGTTTGCCCACCATGATCCCCGCCAGCGATGCCACCAGGATCCAGAGCTTGCCCGGAGATCGGAGAGCGTCGTGTAGGGAA
>CAIWTL010000586.1 GCA_903915555.1 uncultured Micrococcales bacterium
CCAACAACTCGGAGATCGTCGCGTATTGCAGGAGTGGATCGGAACTGCGCGCGACCACGACGTCGATGATGCGCTGGAGGACATGCCTCACGGCCATGAAGTAGTAGCGGTTCCACAGTCGGTAGTTGCCCAGGTCTCCGACCAGGCGGCCCACCCGAAGCGCCTCCCCGTCCACCGTGATCGGCGGCTGATCCGGCCGAGGTGATGGGTCGAGCAGGACTCGGGCCCGGTAGTGCTCCCCGTCGTAAGCGGCACCCGACTCCACGGCCGCGATCCAGCCGAACTCAGCGGCAACGCGGTCCAACTCACGACTGAGTGCCTCGTCGTCGAGTCCCCTGCGAACCATTCCACGAAGTCGCGCCAGTTCGCGGTCCTCTGCGTCGGTCGGCAGCGGGCGGCCACAACGGGTGGCAGCGACAATCACCGCCTCGGGGTCCTCCGCTCCGCGGGCATGCTCACGCAGCGCATGCTCGAGGGGCGCCACATGCTGCGGCTGAGTCACCACCATCGTGCTGAAGAGGTCCCTGAAGACGTCCTCTCCGGCGTGCAGTTCCTCAAAGAGGTCTTCTGTATCCCGGAGCGTCCACTCCATCGACCAGCAGCGATCGAGCAGACGGCGCGCCCGTCGGAATGTGCGGTCGCATCGGGCGATGAACTGTGAGACGCGCTGCGGTTCCGCCCAGAAGGACGCGAAGTGGTGTTCCGCCTGGCCTAGTTCTCCGACCTCGTGGTAGCCACTGGTCCGCATCTCGGCGTCGGTGATGGAGATGATGTCGCGGTACTCGAAACCCGTGAGCCCGCGCAACGGGGAACCGAACACCCCGACCGAGGTCATCGTGTACCACGGCCGGGCGTTGCGTGACTCGTACTGCCGTCGGTACCACGGAGAGTCAACCGCCCCCTCCCCTGCAAGCGCCGCGGACATGGATGCGATCGCCGTGATGGGCCGGCATTGCAGGATGTGCAGACCGTCGTCGGCGATGGCCCACTCAAGTTCACAGGGCACCCCGATCACCGAGTTGGCGAACTTCCCGATCCGCATCAACTCATCGATCTCGGAGTCACTCAGACATGCCCCCTGGGGCCCCAGGCGTCGGTTCTTGCGGCCCGTCGAACTCGCCACAACATACCGCGTCGGAGTGGTCCGTCCCCCGACGAGTTGGTCGCCCAACCCGGCCACCACTTCGATAACCGCCTCGTCAGCGCGCCCGGTGACGGGGTGCACTGTGAAGATGACCCCCGCGCGCGCCGCAATGATCATCCGTTGCACGATCACGGACGCCCCACGCCCCGCCCGGGCAACGCAGTCCTGCCATACGTCTTCCGCTACGCCTGGAACCTCCCGCGCTTCGACGTCCAGGAAGGTCCGATACCTCCCAGCCTGGGAGTTGACCGCCCCATCCTCGTCCGAGGCACAGGAGCGGACTGCGAACGTCGCCGCATGAGAGCTGTCGAGGCGGTCGCATTCGGCCACGATGTCGGCGGCGAGCCGGTCGGACTCGACACCGACCAGGCGACGCAGATCTGCATCCGTGATGACGAAACCTGCCGGGACGGGCACCCCAAGTGCGTGGAGTTCGCCTAGTGTGGTTGCCTTGGCCCCCACGCCATCGCGATCTTGGCGCCCCAACTCCGAGATCTGCCGCACCAAGACATCCTAGGAGAATCAGTGTGTGGAATCTTCGGGGCTGTGGGTCCCGGTCTGCGCCGAACCGACGTCGCCGCCGCAATCGCCGCCCTGCGACACCGCGGTCCCGACGGCTGGGGGGTCTGGACGGGAGACGTCGGATCCACCGATGTTGTCACTGCATGGCCGCCCGACCCGGATCGCCCGTGGCCGTGTGATGCTGCTGACCTGTGGAACGTGGACCCAGCCCGGCGCGTGCTCCTGGCCAATACCCGGCTGGGCCTCTGCGGCCACGGGCCGGCGTCTCGGCAACCGATGACATCTGCCCGCGACGCCGTCATCACCTTCAACGGCGAGGCGTACAACCACGTGCTCCTTCGCAACCGCCTCGAGCGCGAGGGCAGGCGGTTCAGGTCGGGCTCAGACACGGAAGTGCTCCTGGCCGGCTATATGGAGTGGGGGCCGGCAGTCGTCCGCGCACTGGAGGGCCCCTTCTCCTTCGCCATCTGGGATATCCGAGCGGGACGACTGTTCGGTGCTCGAGATCGGTTCGGGGAGAAACCGCTCTACTTCACCCACGAGCCGACCGACGGTCGCTTCGCCTTCTCCTCATCCCCTCGCGCGCTGTTCGTGTCCGGGCTCGCCCGCGGTTCGGTCCGCGACGACATCGCCGGCGCGTACCTTTTCGACCGCCTTCCCCCGCCGCCGGGCACCACGTTCTTCGACGACGTCAAGCAGATTCCGCCGGGATGCACCTTCGACTTCGATCCCAACTCTGGCCACCTCGAGGTCACACCCTTCATCACCGTCGAATCAGACCCGTCGGCGGGCATGTCAGCCGACATCGCGGTTCTGCGCGCTGCCCTGACCGCGAGTCTGCACGCCCGGCGCCACGCGAACTCTCCGGTGGCCCTATGCCTCAGTGGGGGCATCGACTCCGCCAATCTCGCCGCTGCCGCCAGGTCATCCATCACCTGCTACTCAGCCACTGGGGAATGGGGGGATCTCCCGCAGACCGGCCCGATGCCCGACGAGCGCCCAGCAGTGACCGAGGTGGCGGACGCGGTTCCTCAGGCCCATGTCGAGTTCCTCCCCCTCGCCCATGAGTTCACATTCCCGAACTTCCGACGATTCCTCGACGATCACGACGAGCCCCCGCTGAACAGCGGGGCGTTCGTGCAGTGGCTTCTCATGCGGCAGGTCGCCCGCGCAGGCACGAGGGCTGTCGTCACCGGCCAGGGGGCCGACGAACTGTTCTGGGGGTATCCGTGGCACATCCCGTCCTACAGTCGGGACCGACACTGGGACCGGGTCTGGCGGGAGGACTTCGGTGCACGTGTCCCCACCGACTCTGCGTCTGTTGACCAACTGGAGGTCAATGCACTGCGTAGACAGGAGCTGTTCATGACCCGGCTTCCCCAGCACCTACGCGACGACGACACGAACTCGATGGCTCATGGGATCGAGACCCGAACCCCATATCTGGACAGCGCGGTCGTGGACTTCGCAATGGCCCTTCCTGCCGACGAGTGTTTTCGGGACCGGACGACGAAGTATCCCGTGCGAGCAGTATTCGCCGAGGTGCTGCCGCGGCGGGTCGTCTGGGGGAAGGTCAAGCGGGGTCTGTACGCCGATTGCACCACCCTGTGGCCGGGGCAGATGCTCGCAGCAGCCCAGCACTCGCTGCAGACCTCGCCCGTGATCGCCAGGATCGGCGACACCCGAGTCCTCGAGGAGTCGCTTCGACGGCAGGAGCTGAGTCGTGCCTCGATGTGGCGGATCGTCGCCCTTGCGCACACTGAAAGAGCGGCAGCTGCGTGGGGGAACGCGTGACGCAGGTCAGGGGCACAAGAGACGCGTCCTCTCGTCGGAGGGGAGTGGTGCTCGACTTCGATGGCGTCGTCGCCCAATCGACCAACATCAAGTACGCCCTTCTCCTCGATGCGGCACGCCATGTCGGTATGACGGACCTGGATGCACTCGTCACGGCCCTGGACTCCGAACTCAACGGTGCCGATCGAGCCCGGGTCGGGCGGTGGGTCGCCGAGTACCTCCACAGTGCCGCGGTCGCCGAGTCTTTCGTCGATCACTTCACCCGGGAGTTCGCCGCCCGATCCCAGGCCATCGATCCGATCACCGGCTTCTCGGAGTTCGTGGACAGCATGCGCCGCAACGAGATCCGGGTGTGTATCGTCTCGCTGGCCCCGACGCACGAGATCAGGACGTGGCTCAGCAAAGTGGTGGAGCCAGACGCCTTCGTGGGGATCTTCGGGATCGAACAGGGCCCCAAACCGCAGACCACTCGACTGGCTCTCGCCCGGATCGGCACCGTCGATTCGCCGGTGATCTGCATCGGCGACACCCCCGCCGACCTGGCGGCCGCCACCGGTGCGGGCTGTCGCTTCATCCGGATGCGCAGCCCCGTGGGGGACCGATGCGACTGGACCGGAAAATGCGTCCCCACAGCGACCTCCTTCACGCATCTGTGCACGGAGTTCGGTCCCGAGTTCGGCTCCCTACGGTGACGGACCCTCGCCTTGCACATGCACCGGCATCGGCCTGACACCGGAGTGCGCGGAGCCTGTCGAGTGCTGCGAGCGGGTGGCCGGTTCGTTGTCCATGACGTCCTGCAGGGCGACGGCTGAACGGTGAAGGATCTGGGCATGGTCCGGCGGCCCGGGACGGTTCGGACGGGCGTGGCCGGCTGATGTCAACTGTTCACACGGATCTTGAAACGCTTCGAGTCGCCGTGCCCTTCGTAGTGACGGATCACTGTGAACGAGTGGTTGTACTGGGTGAAAGTCTTGCTGTCGCCCACGCTGAACCCCTCCCCCCCGCGCGTGACGGCGCCGACGCCGACGTGGGGTCGACCCACCGCCGGGTTCTTCCCCCACACATTGACATGCATACCTTTGGGGTAGATCACGTTCGCTTTGAGGTCGTACAACTCCGTCGCCTTTCCCGACCCCATCAGCGCATCACCGGGCCGGACCTACTCGTCCCGCAGTCCCTTTCCGTGGTTGCCGCAGATCCGCACGCGAAGCGTCTTGTCGGTGTTGTTCCTGATTTCCATGACGACCGGGCCACGCCAGAATGACGGCGAGGCCTTGGGTACGGCGCACAGGCCATTGGAGGTGCTGGCGCGAGCGGCGGCCGGCGCCGGGAGCGCCGCCAGAGCCGGGGCCGCCGTCAGGAGCGCAGCCCCGGCGATGACACCGGCAGCGATCCGACGAGGGTGTGACGTGGGTGTCGCTGCCCACGCACGTGAGACCGACTTCCCACAGACCGGAACGTAGCGTTCAATGCAGGTGCCGATGCCAGGCCACCGGCGCGGCCCTTCATACAGGAAGAGGAACGTCACATGACATCGAATCGCGCGCGCCTACTGGCGCTGCCGGCGGCCCTCGCCTTCGCGCTGTCTTCCGTCTGCGCAGCCACGGTGCCGGCTTCCGCCGAGGACACTCCGGGCGCAGCCAACCCCGCGTACACGTCGCTGATGCAGGACGTCCTCATCAACGCGGACTACTGGGGCAAGAAACCGAAGATGCTCGCTGCCGGACTGGGCTTCACCAACATCCTCGGAGTGACCGATGCCGACGACACGGACATCGCCGTGGCTCAAGCGGCGGTCCAAGCGGTGTCAGGGGCATGGAATGTGGGTCTGACCTGTGAGTCGACCGCGACCCCGCCTCAGCGGGCCTACACCTCGGCCCAGAGCCCCAATCAGATCTACAACGCCTACGACTATGCAGTGAACGAGGGCTCGGGCCTGCCGGTCGAGTTCTCCTGGCCGGTGTTGCCCAGCACCGTGGACGCGACGGACTTCCGGGTGACGCTCAGCGATGGCACGGTCGTCATCCCCGAAGGAGCGTCGATCACCCCGAACTTCGAGTTCAACGAACGCTCGACGGTCGTGCTCGTCGGCCCCTTCGGCACCCCATTCCCTGCCGACCAGGGCGGCGTCTATGTCACCGAAGTGCAGGTCGTCAAGGATTCGACGCCCATGAAGCTGATCGGCCCGAAGGCGAAGAAGGTCAGCGCAGTGGGTATGAGTGCGACGAAGACGACGTCGCCGTATGACCTCCCCTCGAGCGACCCCACGGACTGGGCGGGCCCGAAGCTGACCGGAGGCAAGATCTCGAAGATGTCCACCGCCGGCGAAAGAGCCCCGATCCTTTTCGGCGGCAACCTCTACAACGACGGTGTCGACCTGTACGGCAAGGCAGCGAAGTTCCGTATCCGCGTGCTGACCACGGGCGGGTTCTCACCGGACGGAATCCGCGGAATCTACCCGACCGACTATCGCAACTTCTTCCAGGTGGTGGCCCGCTCGCGCAAGGGCGAGGTCGTGCGACTGGTGGAGCCGGGCAGGACCTACCGCATAGACGGTCACCCCCTGCGAGTGCTGGGCCTGGCCGATGTCGGCATGAAACAGGATTCGTACGACTACTGCTACACGGACGATCACGACAACCAGTTCGACATCGTGCTGGGCGGCTCCATCAAGGCCGCCCAGCGGGTGCGTGCAGTCAGGATCCCCGCCACCGGCCACGGTTACCAGTCGCTCTACAACCCCGGCGGCCCGGGAACCACTCCTGTCGCGGGGGTCTACTACACCAGCCCTGGACCGCGCTACAGGCAGACGATCGTCAACGCGTTACACGATCCGATGACGGTCACGTACGTGAAGCGGTGACCGTCGAAAACCGCGGGGTGACGACAGCGCTCCCGGACATGGACAGGCCCCTCTGGTCAGATCCGGTCCCAGGTCGCGCCATGGCACCGGGACCCGCCAGACCCGAGCGTCGCCGTGAGTCGTTCGAGCGTGTCCGCCGGGTCGGCGGCGCGCACTGGCCGTGGATGCATTCTGGGGTGCGCCCAAGGCGCTGGAGATCGATCAGGCCCAGAAGCCGGACTCCCTGACGAATTCTTGACCAACGCCCACTCATGCCGATGCCACGGTTGAAGTTGGCTTATCCGCCAGCCTCTCCAGGCGATCCCCGAGGAGCGACCATGACCAGGCACAGCACACTCCCATCAACCCGCCTCGGTGTCGCGACTGTCGTGGTCGCGTTGCTGGCCGCAACTCTCGCGCTGCTGCCTCGGCCGGACACCGCGC
>CAIWTL010000587.1 GCA_903915555.1 uncultured Micrococcales bacterium
CGCGTCGGCGGGCACCTGTGCCCAGCCCGACGGCATCACAGCCGTCACGATCACCTGGACCCAATCGGGCAACTCGTTCGTCCTGGACGATGGGACCGCCACCACGTGGGCCCTCGGGACGGACGACAGGTATGCCGGCGGCGGCACGGACTACCGGAGCGTCAGCAACTACCTGTCGGGGGGGACAAGCCAGGCGATGACATTCTTCTTCAGGGTGGGAACGGCCGCCCGCGAAGGAAACTGGGTGGCCCGCGTCAAGGCCACCGACGACTCCGCAGCCACCGGCAGCGACGCCGACAGTACTTCCAACGCGATGGCCTACCGCGGCGCGGTCAGCGTCTCACGCCAGACGCAGGACTACGGAACGATCGATACCGGAGCCACCGGTAGTGCAGTGAACTTCTCCAGTGGCACCTTCGTGGCCAACGATGACAGCGACATCAAGTACGGAGTGTCCACCTTCTCACGAGTCACCGCTGGTGGCGGTGCCTCTCTCAGCAACTGGAATGACTCCGGCAACGGAGGCGCGACCGCGGTGACGGACGCGCCCGGGTCCGGCTTCTTCGCTCTCGACTGCCGTCAGAGCGCGACTTACGATAACAGTAGCGCCGTTCGCATCGGAGGTGCCGCAACCACAGTCCACTCCGATGTGCTCGGGAATGGAACGACCGAATCGGGCGCCCAACCCCCGAATGCCTCCTGCCGGCTGTCCAACGGCGGCACTGGAGCCACCAACCAGCCGTCCGGGCAGTACTCAGGCACCATCAATGTGACGATCCTGGACTCAACGGACTGATCACGCACCGGCAGCCTCGGATCGTGGCCTAGGCTCTCCACCTGACAGTACGACCGTGCTGCTGAGGTGGAAGGTCCAGTGAAATCCGCGCCACTCGCTGCGTCCCACCGGCGGTCCGCCGTGGTGCTCTCGTCGGTCCTGGTGATGCTCGGGACTCTTCTGATGCTCGGGTTCGGCGCCTCGGCTGCGTCAGCCCGGGAAGTCGAATATGCACTCGCAGGTTCGTCGTCCTTCAGTGCGGGCACAGAGTTCTCCTTGAATCCCGGGGAGAGACTCCCGCCGATTCAGACGATCTCCATCACCAATAGTGGGAATGCCGCGGCCGAGGTCCAGTTCGCCGCTGACACGCCTGACGGAATCCAGATCACCACAGACCGACCGAGCGCAGTCCTCAGACCGGGCGCCAGCGTTGATTTCCCGTTCAGCATCGAGGTCCTCCCCGGAACCCCCAGCGGACGCTACAAGGTACTTGTTCAGGGGAAGCAGACGAACGTCAAGCCGCCCAAGGACGGAACGACCGTCTTCGCGCCTGCCTTCGGTGCGGAGCTCAAGGTGGTTGTCGGCGGAGCGTCCGCCGAAGTGACCATCACGGCGGTGGACACGAACACCAACAAACCACTCAACGGCGACTTGGCCATCGCGACGCCGGGGGGAAGTAGAGACACGTGGGTCACCATCAGGGAAGAGACCGGTACCCAGTTGAGCACCCGCCTGGCCCCCGGTGACTATCGCGCCAGTTTCGAGATCCCGGGCCTCCTGGAGGCGGAGGAGACGTTCACGGTAAAGAAGAACGAGAAGCGTCTGGTGCAGATTCCGGTCACCGGTGTCAGTTTCGCCATCGTGGCCGCTCGCCCACGGTTTTCAGATGGGACCGTGATCTCCACCGAGCTGGTCGCGAGCGTATTGAACCAGGTACGCCGGGTTCCCGGTCGCGCCGCGCTTCGCGTCATAGTCACCCGCGACGGGCAACAGATCGACGACGTGCTCTTGCAGCAACTGCCATTTCTCCCTCGCGGCGTGACGGATGTACGCGAGAACTACCTGCCTCCCGACGGATATCTCCCCGGCGAATACTCCTACCGGTTCGAGTTGACGACGCCCTCTTTCACCATTCAGGCGGCAGAGGTACCGAC
>CAIWTL010000588.1 GCA_903915555.1 uncultured Micrococcales bacterium
CCGTCTCACGGCGACGAAGACCCCGATCGAGATCCCCAACACGATCTCGATGGCCACGGCGGTCAGCGCGAGCGTCACCGTCACCGGGAATCTCTCGACCACGATCGAAGCCACCGACTCCCCCGAGAAGGTGGTCCCGAGGTCCCCGTGCAGAACACCCCAGATGTACTTCAGGTACTGAACGATGAATGGATCGTCGAGATTGAACGACTCGGTCAGGTACTCCAGGTAGGCCGGGTTGCGGCGCTGCTGCGGTGACAGCGTGTTCAACGGGTTCCCCAGCGCGTTCATCAGGAAGTAGATGATGAACGTCGCCCCGAAGAAGACGGGTATCAACTGCAGCAGGCGCCGCGCGATGTACCGTCCCATGCCCGCGCGCCGGCTCGATCAGGAGTTCACGGTGATCGCCGCGACGTCGATCAGCCCATCGGCCGGCACGGTGACGTTGGAGACGTTCGTCGAGTAGGCCCCGACCTGGTTGAGGAACTGGACGGGCCACGCGTAGAAGTCGTCCAGCAGGACCTGCTCGGCCTCGACCCACTTGGCGATCTGCTCCTGATCGTTGGTCGACGTGGTTCCCTCGCTCAGGAGGCGGTCGAACTCGGGGTTGTCGTACCCGATGTCGTTGTACGGCCCGTCACTGGCGAAGAGCGCGGTGACCATGTTCTGGATGGTGGGGTTGTCGGCGATCCACGCAGAACTGATCAACATCCCGTTGGGAGCCTTGCCCGACGACAGCGCGTCCAAGTACTCGCCGAAGTCCTTGAAGACCTCGATCCCGCACTCCACTCCTGTATTGGACTGGATCTGGTTGCAGACAGCCTTGACGACGTCGTCCTCCTCCGAGGCCAGCTTCGAGATCGAGACTTTGTTCCCGGGGACGCCCCCGGCTCCATCGATCAGCTCCTTCGCCTTGGCCGCGTCGAAGACGCACTTGTCACCACACAGGTCGGTACCACCGCCGGGGATACTGCCGGGGGCGAAACTGGTCGCCCGTTGGCGTGTGTCGAAGTACAACTTCGAGTTGATCTCGTCCCAGTTGACCGACTTGGCGATCCCGATGCGGACGTCCTTGTTCTTGAAGGTCGGGTCGTCGGTACGGAAGCCGTAGAACGCGTATTGCAGTCCACCGGGCTCGTTGATGAATCGGTCGCCGAGGACCTGGGGTGCGGTGGCCAGTGCCTGCTGGGGAAGACTGGTCGTCACATCGAGCTCGTTCGCCTGCAGGTCGGCCCACAGTGCGCTGTCGTCGGCGTAGATCTTGAAGTCGATGGAGTCGGCGTTACCCGGGGTCCCGGCGAAGTCAGGGTTCTTCGTCACGGTCAGACCCTGGTTGCTGTACGGCTCCGTCATCTTGTACGGACCATTGCCGATCGGCTGCTTCTCGTACTTGTCGGGATCCTCGAAGGCCACCTTCGGCATCGGCAGCACCTGCGGCCCCGCGACGAAGTTGCTGAAGAGCGCCTGGCTCATCGGCTTCTCGAGTTCGACGGAGATGACCGTGTCACCGTCCGCCTTGAGACCCTTCATCTCCTTCGACTTGCCGCTCTCGACCTCGGCGAACCCGACGACATTGAGCTGCGAGGGGCCGAACACGAAACCGAGTTGCTGCCCGTTGTCACCGTTGGCCGAATAGTTCCACGTGTCGACGAATGTCTGCGCGGTGATCTTCTCCCCATTCGTGAAGGTGAAGCCGGGGTTGATCTCGATCTTCCACGTCTTGCCGTCGTCGGGCGTCGAGACAGACTTGGTGAGTTCGGTCGCGACAGGCGCCAGTGCACCGGAGGCATCGGGTTCGAAGACGAAGAGGCCGAGGAAGAGGGCCTTGTTGACCTGGGAGCAGTACAGGTCGTAGCAGTTGGAGGGGGTCAGAGCCTGGAACTTCTGGATGGCGAAGGAGAAGGAACCGCCCGCACCTGCCGAGCTGCCGCCGCTGCTGGAACTCCCGCCGCTGCACGCTGACACGGTCAGGGCCATTCCGAGAGCGAGAGCGCCGGCCGCCAGACCACGGTTGCGAAGACTCATCGAGATTTCCTTTCAACTCCCCCGGGCGATGCTTGTGAGGCTAACGGGACGGCGAACACTTGGGCATGGGGGGACCACCCGGTGTCCGAATCGTTACGGCGTGCCGGACGGCTGCAGGCCCCGACTCAGGACTGCTGGGGCGATGCGGTCGGAGTTGTCGTCGGCGTCACCGCCGGGGACGCCGTATCCGTGGGGACGGGGATGACGGACGCGGGGGTGGGTGGGGATGCCGCCTCGCGGTCCGCCTCGGTCGTGACGACGCGCAGACTGCCGAGGTCCACGGTGGCGAAGGGCGTGATGATGAGCCCCGGCTCGATCTTGTCGCTCCATCCCATCTGCACTGTGCCGGACCACAGGGGCACCGCCGGGACCGTGCCGGACAGGATGAGCTGGGACTCCTGGTACTTCGCGATGGCCTCCGGGGCCGGGAGCCGACGCGCCTCGGCCATCAACTCGTCGAATCGCGGGTCGGAGTAGCCCCCTTCGTTGGCTCCGGACTCACCGTAGAGCGGCTCCAGGAAGTTCTGGATGTTCGGGTAGTCCATGCGCCATGTGGTGCGGAAGAGTCCCGGCATCTGCTTCTCGCCGACCGCCGCGAGGAACTCCTCCTGCGTGGGGAACGGCTGCGGGACACAGGGGATGCCCAACGTCTCGGTGATGGACGCGCAGACCGCAGCGACCCACCCGCCATGTCCGCCGTCCTCGTTGAAGGCGACGGACAGTTCCCCCGTGAATCCACCACCGCGTCGCAACAACTCTTTGGCGGCAGCGTCGTCGAAGACGCACGTGTCGCCACATGCCCCCGGCTCGTACCCCTCGACGACGGGGGGCGCCCACGCATCCGCGGGGATCACGGTGTCGGACCAGACCTCCGTCACGATGGCCTTCCGGTCGACCGCCCGACTGATGGCGGCCCGGACCTCGGGCGAGTCGAAGCGCTTGTCGTACAGCGGGAAGGTCAACGAAGTGAACAGACCCG
>CAIWTL010000589.1 GCA_903915555.1 uncultured Micrococcales bacterium
AGACCGGCCTGGGGTGGCTTGTTGTAGTACGGCGTCACCACGAGGAGGCCGTCGGCGCCCGCTTCCTCGGCGGCGTGCGCCAACCCGATGGTGTGCGCGGTGTCGTTGGTGCCGACACCGGCGACGACCGTCGCCCGTTCGCCGACCGCGTCCACCACAGCACGGACCAGGGCCGACTTCTCCTCATCGCTCGTGGTGGGTGACTCCCCCGTCGTGCCGTTGACGACGAGACCGTCGTTGCCGAGATCGACGAGATCGGCGGCCAACTCGGCCGCAGCGTCCAGATCGACCGCGCCATCCTGGGTGAAGGGCGTCACCATCGCGGTGAGGACCCTGCCGAACGGAGGGGTGGGCGGCGTGCCCGCCGCCGAAGCATCAGTCATCGGTTCACCGGTCCCGCTAGAGCCGAACGTTCCACATACGTGTGAGCCGCCTTGTCGTGCAGGGCCTGGCTGCGCGGGTCCCACAACGGCCACAGGTAGTCCAGTATCCACCCGGCCAGGGCGACGACTCCCACCAAGGGGACCACCTGCAGGCCACTGAGGACAGCCGGGATGAGCCAACGCAGACCCGCGGCACCGAATCCGGGCACATGGCGCCCGGCTGTCACCTTCCGCGTCCCCACCACCCGGTCCCCGATCGTCTGACCGCCGACGGCGACCAGGACGACACCGTTGAGGAAACTCAGCGCCAGGCTCAGGACGGACAACCACCCGATGAACGGCAGCAGTCCCGGCCCGATGAGTCGGCGCACCTCCGCCTCGGTCGGCTGGTACCCGGGATTGGCCTCCGACTTCGCCAGAAGGTCGTTCCAGGTGGCTGAGTCGACGAGGGAGCCGAATCCACCTGTCAGCGTCGCGACCACGAGGAGGAGGACCACCGCGACAAGAGTCACTAGCACCCCGTCGATCAGATAGCCGGCGAACCGGCGCCACCACCCGGCCAGCAACTGGCCGTCGGGCCCGAGACGCTGCCCGGAGGGCAGTGGGCGGGCATTCGCGCTCGTCGGGGGCGGCAGGGTGAGCCACGGGGCCGTCGGCCGTGCGTCTGGCCGCTCCGGGCCGGACGACGGCGGCGGCTCGGTGGCGGCCGGGGGCGCGATGGCGCCCGTCGGGGCCACCGGCCCGGGAGGGGAGCCGGGAAGGGGGTTGGTGGCGGGCTCTTCGACGGGGTCCGGATCCGGTGGCGACACGTGGGTGGTCCAGGCCCGACCGTTCCAATAACGCATCCGCTCGCCGCCCGCCGGATCCGGGTACCACCCGGCGGAAGGCCCCGGCTCACCCATGACCCGGCTCCCCGACGCTCCTGCTTACGGTCATCAGGGTGCGACTCGGCCGTTCGCCTCGAAGGAGGCGTGGGTCAGCGGCATCAGGGCCGCCCACTGCTCTTCCATCTGCTCGGCGACCATCTCGATCTCCCGCTGCGGGAAGGACGGGAAGTGCGAGTCCTCCCGCTTGGTCCGCAGCGACAGGAAGTTCATGAGGCTGCGGGCATTCATGGTGACGTACATGGCGGAGTACGTCGCCACCGGCAGGACACCGCGCGCGACCTCGCGGGCGACGCCGGCGCCCAGCATGGCCTGGTAGGAGGCGTAGGCCTGTTCGCAGGCCCGCTGGGTCTGCTCGACGACCACCCCGTACTGCTCCGGGGATCCGTCGACGAAGTGGTACGCCCCGGTCTTGCCCTGCTGGACGAGCGGGCGGTCCGGGCCCGGTACGTAGAAGACCGGTTGGAGTTCCCTGTAGCGGCCCGACTCCTCGTTGTAGGAGGCCATCCGGTGCCGCATGAACTCACGGAAGACGAAGATCGGGGCCGAGACGAAGAAGGTCATCGAGTTGTGTTCGAACGGGGTGCCGTGCCGGTCGCGCATCAAGTAGTTGATGAGTCCCCGGGAGCGCTCCGCATCACCTTCCACATCCTCGAGGGAGGACTCCCCCTTGGTGGAGACCCGGGCCGCCCATACGACGTCCGCATCCGACGCGGTGGCCTTTATCAGCTCGACCGTCATGTCGCTGCGGAACTTCACCGTCGGGGTGTCGGTCATACAGATCCTCTCGTCGCCCACAGGCTATCCCGCACCGGCCCGACGGCCCGGCACGGCGTGGGAGTGTTGCGTCGGCGGTGTGAGTGGTCGATCCGGGCTTACGCTGGGTGATGCGGACGCACGAGAGGAACCTGACGACGATGTCTCCCGAGCCACCGGCCGCCGTCACAGACCGGCGGGGGTCGTTTCGGGCACTGGGCGCCGCGCTCGGCGCCGCGGTCCTGGGTGTGGCGGCTCTCGGTGCGCCGCCGGCGAGCGCACAGGAGGGCCAGCGGCCGGCGGGCCCGGCCCGACAGCCGCATGTGGAGCGATTGGCAGCGTCGGGTGGGGTCGGTGGGCACCTGCCGCGCCCGGCCGGTCTGCCGGCGGATGCGACGGATTCCCGGACCGCACGCACGTTCGTGGCCCAGAGCATGGACCTTCCCCCGGACTCGGGCCTTGCCACGGAGTCCACCGCCGCCGCTGCACGGGGCGGTCGGGTCGTCAGGGTCCGTCATGAGATCGGAGGGCTGCCCGTCGTCGGCGGAGAAGCCGTCGTCGACCTGGACCGTCGGGGGCGGGTGCGAGCCGCGTTCGGGGAGACCACGGCGGATCGGCAGATCGATACCGGTACGCCGACCACAGGAGCCCGCGCGGCAGAGCGCACGGCGGTGACGGTGACATCGCGTGAGAGTGACGCACGACCGTCGGATCTGTCGCCCTCGGCGGCCACCCGATGGATCTACGATCCGCGGCTGCTCGGCGGCCCCGGCCTCCCCGTGGCCCGTCAGGTGTGGCGCGTCGAGGTCACGTCACCCACCCGGCCCGATATCCGGCAACTCGTCCTGGTCGACGCGGACACGGGAGCCATCGCGCTGACCTTCAGCCAGGTGGACGCGGCACTCGAACGAAGGGTCTGCGACAACGAGGAGGACTTCCAGCGCCCGCTGGACTGCGACACACCCGTCCGGTCCGAGAACGATCCACTGGCCGCGGTGCAGGACGTGAACCTGGCATACCAGTACGCGGGCGACACCTACCTGTTCTTCAAGGACCGACTGAACCGCGACTCCCTCGATGACGCCGGAATGCCACTGCTGTCCACCGTCAGGTTCTGCCCGGACGCGAACGACTGCCCCTATGCGAACGCCTTCTGGAACGGCCGGCAGATGACGTACGGGACCGGGTACGCGTCGGCGGACGACGTGGTGGGGCATGAACTCACGCACGGCGTCACGGAGTTCACCTCCTCGCTGCTCTACTACTACCAATCGGGTGCGATCAACGAGTCGCTGAGTGACATCTTCGGCGAGTTCGTGGATCTCACGAATGCGGCCGGTGATGACCGTCCGGCCAAACGCTGGCTCCTCGGCGAGGACCTCGCGATCGGTGCGATCCGCGACATGGCCGATCCCACCGCTTTCAACGACCCCGACCGCACCGGATCTCCCTTGTGGTCGAACACCTCGCCGGACTCCCTCGCCTGGGACCACGGTGGGGTCCACACGAACAGCGGGGTGGGCAACAAGTTCACCGCACTGCTGACGGACGGCTCCGACGCCATCGACGGTGGGCCGGTCAACGGCGTGTCGGTGACCGGTGTCGGTATCCCCACAGCAGCGCTGATCATCTACCGGGCGTCGCAGTTGCTGACGTCCGGAGCCGACTACCAACTGTTCGCCGCCGCGCTTCGGCAGTCCTGCCGGAATCTGGTGGGCGTGACCGTGGCCGGCGACACGATCACGCAGTCCCACTGCTCGCAGGTCGACAACGCGATCGCCGCCGTCGAGATGGACACCACCCCCGCGGACGCCCCGATCGACCAGGCACCGGTGTGCCCGGTGGACCAGACACGGTCCGTCCTGTGGCAGGACGACTTCACCGACCCCGGCTCCGGTGCGTGGATCTCGACCGCCGCGCAGGGTGACCCGGGATGGTTCTACGACGGCCAGGCCCCACCGCAGTACCCCGGATACGTCGTACCGAAGTACACGCGTGCCGGACCGGGGAACCTGTGGGGAGACGATCCCCACGGCGTCGCCGACACGTCGCTCGCGATGACCGAGGACGTGGTGGTGCCCGCCTCGGGTGGTTTCCTCCGAGTCGGTCATGCCTACCAGTTCGAGGCGCAGCAAGGGTTGTGGGACGGCGGGGTCCTCGAGTACAGCACTGACGCAGGCGCCGGATGGACCGACGCCGGGCCTCTCATGTCGGACAACGGATACAACGGCACCCTGAGCCAGGACGGCTCGACCAATCCGCTGGCGGGAAGATCCGCCTTCACGTCGGTGAGCACGGGCTACACCGCCACGCGCCTCGACCTCACGCCGCTGGCGGGAAGCGCGGTCCGGTTCAGATTCCGGATCGGGTCCGACGCCAGCGTCGGTTCCTACGGCTGGTACGTCGACGACGTCACGGTCTACACCTGCGCCGCTGCCCCCCAGCCGACACCGACGCCCACGCCGACACCCACCCCCACATCGACGCCCACCCCGACCCCGGCGCCCCGCCCCACGGTGGAGGTACCGGGGAGGGTCAGGGCCCTCGACGCGACCGCGCACGGTCGCACCGTGCGCGCCTCGTGGCGGCGACCCCGGTCAGATGGCGGGGGCGCGGTCCGCTCCTACCGGGTGCGCATGACCCAACGGGGGGAGCCCGCGGTCCGGCGGACCACGGCAGCGAAACGATCGACCGTGCGAGGACTCACCCGCGGCAAGTGGGCGACGGTGAGCGTGGCGGCGGTGAACGCCGCCGGGTCCGGACCGGGGTCCTCCGTGCGGGTACGCATCGGTCGCCGCTGAGCCACTGGCAACTGAGCCATTGGGCAACTGAGCCGCTGTGTCGCTGGGTCAGCGATCCGAGGCCAGGACGCCGGGGTTGAGCACTCCCTGCGGATCCACGAGACCCTTGATCCCGCGCAGCAGGCGCATCCCTTCCAGCCCCACCTCCGCCTCCAGCCAGGGCATATGGTCGCGGCCGACCGCGTGGTGGTGGGTGATGGTGCCGTCCGCCGCGACGATGGCGTCCATGGCCGCCGCCTTGGCGACCGCCCACTGGGCCACCGGGTCGGGAGCACTCGCCACGATCGCGGTGAAGTACAGGGAGGCGCCGGTCTCGTAGACATGGGAGATGTGCGACATCACGTACGCGCGACGCCCGTCGCGGCTCAGCTGCTGCGTGAGGGCACCCGACACGGCGTCCCTGAGTCGATGGATCCCCGACCAGTGGGTGGCTGTCTCCAGTGTCTCGACGATGTACCCCCGATCCAGGAGGGTGTCGCGGAGGTAGGGGCCGTCGTAGCGGTGGCGCCGCCACGAGTTGCCCACCGACGACCCGAGGGAGACGGGCTTGTGATCCTTCATGATCGCCCAGGCGGCCGACCGGCGGGCGGCGACCACGCGCTTGGAATAACCCTCCCACCCCAGGATGGCCATGCAGCCACCGGCGACGTTCCGGAACTCCAGGTATCGGTCGAAGACCTGCCCGGTGCGGCCCTGGGGACCGGACATGGCGAGTGTCGCCGTGGTCTCCGGGACGTCGGACAGCCGCATGACGTCGGCGGTCGCCCGGTACTGAGCGAGGTCCCGGAACGCCGCGACGCCCGACTCGTACGAGGGGAACATGAGGCCCTCGTAGCGACTCGTCGTGGGCAGGTGCCGGACGCGCAGGGACACCTCCGTGATGACCCCGAAGGCGCCCTCCGACCCGATGAAGAGCTGCCGCAGATCGGGGCCGGCGGCACTGGCCGGGCCACGCCCGAGGCTCAGATCCCCCATCGGCGTGGCCACCCGCAGCGACTCGATCATCTCGTCGCTGCGCCCGTAGCCGGTGGACGCCTGCCCGGCGGAGCGGGTGGCGGCATAACCGCCGATCGTGGCCCGCTCCCACGATTGGGGGAGGTGACCCCAGGTCAGACCGCGTGCCTGCAGGATGCGTTCGAGGACAGGTCCGGTGATCCCCGGTTGGACGGTGACCGTCATGGAGTCCTCGTCGATGTCCAGGACCTCGGCCATCCGGTCGAAGGCGAGCGCGATGCGCGGCCTGTCGCTCGTGGCGGTGACACCACCGACGACCGATGTGCCCCCGCCGTAGGGCACCACGAGGACATGCTCGTTCGCGCACAGGGAGAGAACGTCGCGCACCTGGTCGTGGGACGCCGGTCGGACGACGGCATCCGGAACCGCAGCGGGGTCCACCTCCGCCCTCCGCAACGTCAGGTAATCGGTGAGGGAGCACCCCGCCGCGTGCCCGAGCCGGTCCGCGGCGTCGGTGCTCACACCGTCGGCACCGACGAGGGCCGACAGCCGGTCGAGGTCCGCGGCGCCGAGCCGCGGGGAACCGACGGCGATATCGCGCGCCGGACGCGCGGGAGCGGGGCGGGGATCCCCCAGTCGGTCGGTCAGGAAGGACTCGGCGGCTGCCGACAGTCCCACCGGATGCGGGGGTGTCCCCCAGCGGGCGAATCGTGTTCCCGTGGCCAGTGCCATCGTCGTCTCCCTCTTCCGGCGCGGACGTGACAGCCCGACGCCTGTTACAGTGTGACACATGACGTCCATCCGTCACATCACTCCGGAGGTCGAGGTCGTCCCGGACCCGATCCTGGATGCTGCCCGCGATGTGATCATGACGCACGGGCCGCGCCGGGCGACCCTCACCGAGGTCGCGAGGCAGGCGGGGGTGAGCCGGATGACCGTCTACCGGCGGTTCGAGTCCTTCGACCGTCTCATGTCCGCGCTGCTCACCCAGGAGCTGGCCGTGATCCTGACCGGGATGCCCCGGCCGGGAGCCGGCGAGGGGACGGCACGCTCCCGGGCGGTGGACATCATTGTCGCGGGCACCGGAGCGATCGCCGGTCACCCCCTGGTGACGCGGGTACTGGCGGTGGACCCCGAATACCTGACACCGCTCATGGTCAGCCGGTTCGGCCAGACCCAACGGTCGGCAGCCGAACTGCTCACCCCGCTCCTGTCGGAGGGCATGGCGGCCCGCGGCGGGGACGGGTCCGTCCGGGATGCCGATCCGGCCGCTCTCGCGCTGGCCTGCGTGACGGCCGTGCAGTCCTTCGTCTTCGCAGGACCCGCACTGAGCGTCCTGCCCGAGGGCCCATCGGTCCGCGAGCAGATCCGCCCCATGGTCGACGGGATGCTGCGACCCGACACCGAAGGAGTCCGCCCATGAGCCGCACACCGATCACCCACCTGCCTCCGCTAGATCCTGCGAGCCTGCTCACCGCCGACCGGCGACGCCGCGAACTCGCCCACGTGGCGGCCCACGAGGTGGATGTCCTGGTGATCGGTGGCGGCATCACCGGCGTGGGGGTGGCCCTCGATGCCGCCACCCGCGGCCTGTCCGTCGCACTTGTCGAGCAGGGTGACCTGGCCAACGGCACGTCGCGGTGGTCCAGCAAACTCATCCACGGTGGACTGCGTTACCTCGCGAAGGGTTCCCCCGGGGTGGCCTGGGAGAGCGCCTTCGAACGCTCCGTCGTCGCCCAACGGATGGCACCACATCTCGTGCACCCCCTGGCGCAGGTCGTTCCGGACTACGACGACGACCGACGCATCGCACGCCTGGCACTCCTGGGCCAGAAGGCGGGCGACATGCTGCGGGCCGCCGCCGGCACGCCGGTGAGCCTGCTGCCACGCGCCCGGCACGTCGACGTGGACACCGCGACCCGCCTCGTCCCCGGCCTGCGTCGGGATGGACTGCGCGGGGCGTCCGTCGGATGGGACTGCCAGTTGATCGACGATGCCCGACTCGTGATCGCGGTGGCGCGTACGGCCGCCGCCTACGGCGCCCGCATCCTGACCCGCGTGCGCGTGGATGCGGTGGACGGGCTCACGGGCCAGGTGCAGGTGACCGACACCCTGGACGGCGGTCGGCACACGTTGGCGGCGACGACGGTCGTCAACGCCACGGGAGTGTGGGCCGACTCCTTCGACGACTCGATCGAGTTGTTGCCGTCGCTGGGCACGCACGTCGTCGTCCCCACGGCGCTCGTCGGCGCCGGCCGTGGCTCGCTCACCGTCCCAGTCCCCGACACGATCGGTCGATTCGTCATCTCACTGCCGCAGCCGGGTGGCATCAGCTACGTCGGACTGACCGACCACGAGAGCGGTACCACCGACTACGCGCAGCCCCCCGTTCCCGCGCAGGACGTCGAATGGATCCTCGAGGTGCTCTCGACGGCGCTCGAGCGCCCCGTGACGCCTGTCGATGCCATCGGGTCCTTCGCGGGGGTACGGCCGCTCGTCCGGGCAATAGGGGACGGCGACAGCGCCGACATCTCCCGGAAGCACCTCGTGCGCCGCTCCGGACGGATGATCACGGTCACCGGGGGCAAGCTCACCACCTTCCGACGCATGGCGCAGGACGTCGTGGACCTCCTGACCGAGACGCCGTGCCGCACCCGCGACATCGGCCTCGTGGGAGCAGGTCCCGCGGAAGCCCACTCCGGCGTGCCCGACGTCCTGGTGCGGCGTTACGGAAACGAGGCTGCAGCGGTGTGGGCCCTCGGAGAGAGCGACCCGCACCTTCGTCGACCGATCGTCCCGGGAGCCGCATATCTCGGTGTGGAGGCGGCCTTCGGTATCGCCGCGGAACTGGCCATGACCGTCGACGACGTGGTCTCCCGGCGGACCCGTCTCTCGCTCGTGACCGCCGACCGGGCGACCGCAATGGCGCAGGTCGCGGGACTTCTCGAGGAGTCACCCTCTCTCACACCCCTCGCCGGCGCGACGCTCGAGGCCGTCTGATCACTGCGCGTAGCGCTGAGCCGACTCCCGCATGGCCGCCCGGGCCCGGCGGCGGTCACCCGCCTTCTCGTACGCCAGGCCCAGCTCGAACCAGCGCTCCCAGCTGTCCGGGTCGGCCTCGACAGCCGCAAGGGTGCCCTCGTACGTGAGGTCCGCGGGGTCGATCCCGCGTTGCTGCCACTCCTGGGCGACCCGCTGCATCGTGTAGCCGAAACGCATCTCGCGCCACAGGACCCACGCGCCGATGAGGGGGAACGCGAGAATGGCCAACCCCAGGACGACGCCGACGGCGTCGCCGGTGCCCATGAGCCCCAGGGCGAGGCGACCGAGGAGGACGAGATAGATGACGACCGCGATGACCATGACCCACGCCAGGGCCCGGGGCCGCCCCCCCGCGCTCACTCCGACTGCTCCAGGAGGTCGTCGATTCCGACGGTGAGGCCCGGGCGGCTGCGGACCCCGCGCACCGCCAGGAGGACTCCCGGCATGAACGAGCCACGGTCAAAGGAATCGTGCCGGATCGTGAGGGTCTCCCCCGGTGACCCGAACAGCACCTCTTGGTGGGCTGTCAGTCCACGCAGGCGCACGGAGTGCACCGGGACCCCGGCGACTGTCTCGCCGCGCGCCACACGTTGATCGTCGGACGTCGCGTCCGGGGCATCGGGGGTTCCGGCGGCCCGGCGTGCCCCACCGATGAGTGCCGCCGTCTGGCGTGCGGTGCCCGACGGGGCATCGACCTTGTCGGGGTGGTGCAACTCGATGATCTCGACCGAGTCGAAGTAGGGCGCGGCCTTGGCCGCGAACTGCATCATGAGCACCGCACCGATGCCGAAGTTGGGGGCCACGAGGACACCGACCTCCGGCTGGTCCCCGAGGATCGCGCGCACCTCGTCGAGCCGCTCGGGAGTGAAGCCACTGGTACCCACGACGACGTCGATGCCTGATGCCACACAGTGGCCGATGTTGGACATCACCTCGCTCGGAACGGTGAAGTCGACCACGACATCGGGACTCGCCGACACGAGGGTGCCGAGATCGTCGCCGGCGTCGAGGGCCGCGACCAGTTCCATGTCGGGAGCCGCGCCGACCGCACGGCACACCTCGCTGCCCATCCGACCTCGGGCTCCGAGGACCCCGACCCTGATCCTGTCGGTCATGCTGCGCCTCCGATCGCCTGTTCCATGGCACTTCGAGTGCGCCGATCCCCCGGCGCCCCGACCGCGACCACGTCTCGGGGCTGCGTGAGCAGGGTCGATGCCACCTGTGCCACCGATGCCGGGGTGACGGCGGCGACCTTGTCGAGAGCCTCCTCGAGGCTGAACAACTCGCCCGTGGCGACCTCGGCACGTCCCAATGCGGACATCCGCGCCGCGGTGTCCTCCCCCGCCATCGCGATGGACCCGGTCAGGTGGCCCTTCGCCCTCTCGATCTCCTCGTCGGAGACGCCGTCGCGCACCACGGCGGCCAACTCGTCGGTCACGACCGTGAAGACCTCGGCCGCGCTCTCGGGCTGACACCCCGCCGCCACACTCCACACCCCGGCATCGGAATAGGCGCTGTGACCGGAGAACACCGAGTAGGCGAGGCCGCGCTCCTCACGGATCGACTGGAAGAGCCGGGAAGACATCCCGCCGCCGATGACGGTGTTCAAGACGTCCAAAGACCTGCGATCCGGGTCGGAGCGCGGAAGACCAGGAGCGGCCAGGGCCACCGTGCACTGCTCGCCGGACCACGCGAGGACGTCCGCATTGCCGTCGGAGCGCCGCCGACGGCGTGGCCGGCGGGCCGGCAGCGGCGCGGGGGGCACACCCCACGACCAGTCGAGGTCCTGCGTGGCGGCCCGGACGAGCCGAACCAGCTCGTTGTGGTCCACATTGCCCGCTGCCGTGACGGCGAGGTTCTCGGGCCGGTAATGGCGACGGAAGAAGGACCGCACTATCCGCGGGGTCAGCCCTCTGATGGACTCAGGCGATCCGAGGATCGGAAGGGCCAGCGGCGAACCCGCCAGCACCGAGCGGTCGAGGTGCTCA
>CAIWTL010000590.1 GCA_903915555.1 uncultured Micrococcales bacterium
ACGAGAGCGGGAACGGGCATGACGGCACGCTAGACGAGGCCGGCCCCGTCGGCAGCACTTCGGGCGGCGTTCGCCCGATCGCCGCAGTCCGCAGCCTCAGATGTCCTCGAGGATCTCCGTGACCAGCGCGGCGACCGGGGAGCGCTCCGAGCGGGTCAGCGTGATGTGGGCGAACAGCGGGTGACCCTTGAGCTTCTCGATGACGGCCACGACGCCGTCGTGGCGCCCCACGCGCAGGTTGTCCCGCTGACCGACGTCGTGGGTCAGGACCACCCGACTGTCCTTGCCGATCCGGGACAAGACGGTCAGCAGCACGTTGCGTTCCAGGGACTGGGCCTCGTCGACGATGACGAACGCGTCGTGCAGCGAACGGCCCCGGATGTGGGTGAGGGGGAGTACCTCGAGCATGTCCCGCGCCAGGATCTCGTCGATGACCTCTGGGGTCGTGATGGCCGAGAGGGTGTCGAAGACCGCCTGCCCCCACGGCGACATCTTCTCGTGCTCGGACCCGGGGAGATAGCCCAACTCCTGGCCACCCACCGCGTAGAGGGGCCGGAAGACCATGACCTTGCGGTGGGCGCTGCGCTCCACCACCCACTCCAGACCGGCTGCCAACGCCAGGGCACTCTTGCCGGTGCCGGCGCGGCCACCCATGGACACGATGCCGATGTCGGGATCGAGGAGGGCGTCGAGCGCGATCCGCTGCTCGGCGCTTCGCCCGCGGACCCCGAACGCCTCGAGATCGCCGCGCACCTGCCTGATCCGCTTGTCGGGCAGCACCCGACCCAGCGCACTGCCCCGCTCGCTGATCAGGACGACTCCCGCGTTGGTCAGCAGCTGCTGATCGGGATCCACGGACGACGGGGGGTCGATGAGACCGTCCTCGTACAGGGCGTCGACCTCGTTGCCGGACACCTCCAACTCGACCATCCCGGTCCAGCCGGTCTCCACGACCAGCTCAGCGCGGTACTCCTCGGCCTGCAGCCCGACGACGGACGCCTTGACCCGCATGGGGAGGTCCTTGGAGACCACGACGACGTCGTGGCCCTCGGCGGCCAGATTGAGCGCCACGGACAGTATGCGTGAGTCGTTGTCGCCCAGCCGGAACCCGGGCGGCAGGATCTGCTGATCCGAGTGGTTGAGTTCCACGCGGAGCGTGCCACCGGCCGACCCCACCGGCAGGGGGATGTCCAGACGCCCGCACTCCACGCGCTTGTCGTCGAGGAAGCGGAGGGCCTGGCGGGCGTAGTAACCCAACTCGGGGTGGGTCCGCTTGGCCTCCAGTTCGGTGATCACGATGAGCGGGAGGACGACGTCATGCTCGGCGAACCGGGTCATGGCCCGGGGATCGCTCAGCAGAACCGAAGTGTCCAGCACGTATGTCCGCCGCGTGAGCGACCCTTCCGACATGTGTCCTCCGATCGGTCGGATGCCCACGACGCTACGACGGCGGACGTACGACTCCGGTGCGCCACGCCGAACCGGAGGTGAACTGGGTCACACCGGGGAGGTCGTCGGCTCGACCTCGTCGGAGCGGGCGAGCAGCCAGGAGGCGGCGAAGGTGGTGATGGGGACGGCGGCGATGATCCCCAGACTGCCGACCAGCGACCGCACGACCTCCTGGGCGATGAACTCGGTGGTCAGGGACTGCGCCAACGGTGTCTGCGACATCACCAGGATGAGGAACAGTGGCAGCGATGCCCCGATGTAGGCGAGCACGAGGGTGTTGACCGTGGCCGCCACATGGTCGCGACCCACCCGCATGCCGGCGGCGAACAGGTCCTTCATCGAACTCTCGGGCCGCGCGCGATGGACCTCCCAGACGGCCGCCGCCTGGGTGACCGTGACGTCGTCGAGGACGCCCAGGGCACCGATGACCAGCCCGGCGAGGAACAGACCCCGCAGATCGATGCTCAGGTCCACGGGCGAGTTCTGGAGGTAGAAGGCATCTTCCCCGCCCACACCCGTGAAGCTCGCGGCGGTGGTGAAGAAGGCGCCCAGCAGTGCCGTGAGCAGCAGAGCCACGACCGTACCGATGAGCGCCACGGCGGTGCGCATGTTGAAGCCGTGGGCCAGGCCCATGGTCGCCATGGCGATCGCCGCTGCTCCGAAGGCGGCCACGGCGAGCGGCGATGTGCCCTGCAACAGCGCGGGCAGCACGAACAGCCCCAGGATCAGGATGGAGACAGCGAGTCCGGCGAGCGCCGCCACACCCTTCCATCGCGACAGCAGGACCACGGCCGCGGCGAACAGCAGTACGAGGAAGAGCAACGCCTGGTCCCGCTTGACGTCGGCGAACCCGTACGAAACCCGCGCACCGTCCGCCGCCACGGTGAGCCACACCTCGGAACCGACACTCACCTGCGGGGAGCCCTCACCCGCCTGGAGGTTCTGGGTGGTGATCGCGCCCGGCTCGGGGCCGTCCAGCAGTTCGATGACCAGTTCCTGGCACTCCGCCTGCGGGGGCGTGCAATCGCGGATCTCGGTGACCTGACCCGTCGCGTACTCGACCTCGCCGAGCGACGGCGTCTCACCCTTGGGCCACAGCACGATCATCCCGAGGACGGTGACGACGACCAGTGGGACGATCGTCCAGACCACGTACTTCCGCAGTCGCGGCGGCAGCGACCAGTCCTCGTCCGACGCGTCGTGGCCATGACCGGCACCCATGGGGACTCCCGCCTACTCGTAGGGGTTGCGCGGGGCCGGGACGGTCCTGACACTCGACGCCTCGACGACGGGGATGGCCTTCGGGTCGCGGACGCCACCGCCCTCGACCCACTCCCCGGTCAACTCCACCCAGGTGTCGGCCGGCAGATCCTCC
>CAIWTL010000591.1 GCA_903915555.1 uncultured Micrococcales bacterium
GTGATCTGCCCGGAGTCCGCCCTCACCTGCGGTGGGGAACTGCCTCAGGACCCGCGGGTGATCTCGGCGTCGAAGTAGGTCTCGGGGTAGGGCTCGTCCTTCAACGTGAAGTGCCACCATTCCTCGGGATAGTTGGTGAACCCGGCCTTCCGCATCGCCCGCAGCAGAAGCCGCCGGTTGGCGCGCTGCCCGGCGGTGATGTCGGGATTGGCGGTGTTGGCCAGGGGGTTGAAGCAGTCGAAACCGGTTCCCATGTCGATCGAGGTGTCGGGGAAGCGGCGCCCCACCGGCGCGGTGCAGGCGACGAGGGGATCACCGGACGTCCACCGGGGGCTCACTCCCTCCCCTTTCGGGACCAGGGTGAGGTCCAGCGTCGACCCGCGGCTGTGGCCGCTCTGCGCGGCGATGTAGCCGAGCGGGAAGAGCTGGGTCTTACGCAGCGTGGGATAGAACTCGGCTTTCGTCGTGGTGTCCGCCGGGTCACCGGACCACTCGACGAAGTCGTCCACGGCGCGTTGTGGCCGGAAGCAGTCGTAGATCTTGATCGTGTAACCGCGTCGGGACACCTGCCGCTGGACCTTCGTCAACGCCTCGGCCGCGGGCCTCGTCAGCCAGCACTCGGGGGCTGCGTAGCCGGTGACCGGCCGCCCGAGGAAGTTGTGCTCCCCCGCATAGCGGATCTCGAACAGGGCGGTGGGGAGGACGTCGCGGACCCGCACGAAGGAGTCCGGGACCCCTGCCAGGCGACGTGCCTGCGACGGCGCGTCCGGGGATGCCGACTCCGATGGAGACGCCGACGGCACCGGCTGCGTGGCGGATCCGGCGTCGGTCGGGGAGGGGGAGGACGCAGTCGTCGTGTCGGGTGAGACGGAGCAGGCAGTCAGCCCGCAGACGAGGAGCAACGCCGCTGTGCGCACATCGCCAGTATGTCGTGGCGGATGGCCGGCTCGGATGGGGGGCGGCGGTGCGCGCGGGGATCGTCGGGAGCATGCGGGATCGCCCCGCTGCGAGGAGTCGCCGTGAGCCACCCCCGATGATCGGCTTCATCTGGCAGTTCCTCCGGCCGTATCGCCGGGCCCTCGCTGTGGTCGTCGTCCTCGTCGCGATCCAGGCGATGGCCAACCTCTATCTGCCGTTCCTGAACGCCGACATCATCAACTACGGCGTCGTCACCGGCGACATCGGTTACATCGTCCGCACGGGCGGCATCATGCTCGCGATCACTGTCGTCCTGGCCCTGGTGTCCGTCGTGGCCGTGTACTACAGCGCCCGCACTGCGATGCGGTTCGGCCGCGACGTCCGACGCTCCCTCTTCACCACCGTCGAGAGTTTCTCGCTGCGTGAGGTCAACGTGTTCGGGGCCCCGTCGCTCATCACCCGAAACACCAACGACGTGCAACAGGTCCAGATGCTGGTGCTGATGGGCCTGACGATGATGATCTCGGCACCGCTGACAGCCCTCGGCGGCGTCATCATGGCGCTGCGGACCGACGTCCAGCTCTCGGCTCTCCTGCTGGTCATCGTCCCCGTCATGGCCCTGGTGATCGGCCTCATGCTGCGCAATGCGCTGCCGCTGTTCCGCACCCAGCAGACGAAGATCGACCGGATCAACGCGATCCTGCGCGAGAACCTGTCCGGCATCCGCGTCATCCGGGCGTTCGTGCGCACGCGCAGCGAGGAGAAGCGTTTCGAGGAGGCCAACGCCGACCTCACCGACACCGCGCTGCGCGTCACCCGTCTCTTCGCGCTCCTCATGCCGTCGTTGATGTTGGTGTTCAACCTGTCGTCGGTGGCGGTCATCTGGTTCGGCGCCCATCTGGTGTCCGACGGTGACATGCAGATCGGCGACCTGACGGCATTCCTGGCTTACATCATGCAGATCCTGTTCAGCGTGATGATGGCGGTGATGCTGATGGTGATGGTCCCCCGGGCGGCCGCATCCGCGGAACGCATCCAGGCCGTGCTGGACACCAGCCCCGAGATCACCGATCCCACCGATCCCGCCCCTAGCCCGCCCCTGCGGGGAATCGTCGAGTTGCGTGACGTCGAGTTCCGCTACCCGGGGGCTGAGGACCCGGTGCTGTGCGACGTCAACGTCACCATCCGGCCCGGTGAGACGACGGCCATCGTCGGGAGCACCGGCGCCGGGAAGACCACCCTGCTCAACCTGATCCCACGGCTGTACGACGTCACCGGGGGACAGGTGCTCGTCGATGAGGTGGACGTCCGCGACA
>CAIWTL010000592.1 GCA_903915555.1 uncultured Micrococcales bacterium
CCCGGTCCGGGTGGAGGGAACGGTCGATGACCTGGCGAGTGTGCTGGCCGAGCGCAACATCGACCGCGTCTTGATCGCTATCCCCTCGGCCGGCCCGGACCTCATACAGCGGGTCTCGACCATGGCCGGCGAGGCGGGCGTCAAGGCCAAGGCATTGCCCAGCCTCTCGGAACTCGCCGGGCGTGAGGACATCGGTATCAGCGACCTCCGAGACCTCCAACTGTCGGACTTCCTGCACCGTGAACCCGTCCACACCGACCTCGACGAGGTAGGCGCGCTCCTGCGTGGCAAACGGGTCCTGGTCACCGGTGCGGGCGGTTCCATCGGGTCGGAACTGTGCCGCCAGATCGCCCCTTTCGATCCCGCTCAGCTCTACATGCTCGACCGCGACGAGTCCGCACTCCATGCCCTCCAACTGACGCTCGACGGCCGGGGCCAGCTCACCGACCCGGGGTTGCTCCTCGCCGACATCCGCGACTACGAGCGCCTCGACGAGATCTTCACCGCAGTGCGGCCGGAGGTCGTCTTCCACGCCGCCGCGCTGAAACACCTCACCATGCTCCAGCGGCACCCCGAGGAAGGCCTGAAGACCAACGTCATCGGCACGGACAACGTGCTGCGTGCCGCCCGGGCCGGGGGCGCCTCGATCGTCGTCAACATCTCCACCGACAAGGCCGCCAATCCCACCAGCGTCCTCGGCGACTCCAAGCGTGCCGCCGAGCGGCTCACGGCCGCGGTGGCGCAGGAGAGCGGGGCGCGCTACCTGTCGGTGCGGTTCGGCAACGTGCTCGGTAGCCGGGGCTCGGTGCTCACCGCGTTCACCGAACAGATCCGCCAGGGGGGCCCGGTCACCGTCACCCACCCCGACGTCACCCGGTTCTTCATGACCGTCGAAGAGTCCGTGCAGCTGGTTCTGCAGGCTGCCGCGCTGGGGGAACCCGCCGACACCCTGATCCTGGAGATGGGTTCGCCGGTGCGCATCCTCGACGTCGCTCACCAGATGATCGCGATCTCCGGCAAGGATGTGGACATCGAGTTCACCGGTCTGCGTCCGGGGGAGAAGCTGCACGAGGAACTCGAGGGAAGTCAGGAGTCCCTGCGTCCCACGCGGCATCCGCTGATCTCGCGTACCCAGGTGCCGCCGCTGGACCCTGCCGTCGTAGATCGGATCGTCGTGACCGGCAACGGAACCCTCAGCATGGAGTTCGCGGAGTCCGGTGTATATCTCAGCGACAACCGCGTGGCTGCCCTGCCGGTGCAGGGGTCGGCCTCGGACGCGACGTCCCACTGACGCCTGCTGGCGGCGGCCAACTTGTCGCTGTGGGTTGTCGCTGTGGGGTTCGACATCTGTTGGTGCTTCACACTTGGCCGGAACAGTCGCATGCGACTCTTGCGGGGACGACCTGCTGCTCGGCGCACGCATGGCGTGGCCTAGCCAGACGCCCATCGATCCCGCCCGCTGAGCCGTCTGCAGTAAACCTCGTCGGCCGCTGTCAGTGGCCCGCCAGATCGGTGACCCGGGGCTGGAACGACTCGCCGCCGTCGGTGCTCTGCCACACCGTGTCGCCGGCCAGCAGTGCCACGTCATCGCCCTGGGCGGTCAGTGCCACGGGGTCACCGTCGACGGAACCAGCCGCGGACCAGGCGCGACCACCGTCGGTCGACGTGTACACGCGCCCCTCGGGCGTGACACCCACCAGTGCGTCCTCGTGCCATGCCAGCAGCGCGATTAGGGGGGCACCCGCGACCGGGTTCCATGTCCGGCCCCCGTCGGTGCTGCTTTGTGGGCCGTCGGGAGTGGTGGCCACCGCCAACTCCGGATCCCCCGGGTCGAGGGCGACGTCGTACAGCGACACATCGATCGTCTCCCACGATGCGCCCCCGTCCGTCGAGCGCCACAGCAGACCGTCGCCGGAGTTGACGCCCAGAATCGTGCGGCCACTCGTGGTCAGCCGGTGGAAGTCGACCTCACCGGACAGGCTCACCGACTGCCACATCCGGCCCTCATCGTCGGATGCCAGCACACCCAGATCGGCGGGAGCGGACATGCCGGGCCCGGGATGCCCGGACGCCAGCCACCGCTTCGAGGCGTTGGTGAACCCCATGACATCGAACGGCTCGCTGACCCGCTTCGGCTCCTGACCCGGCGCCTGTCGGTACAGGCCCTCGTGGGTGCCGAGCAGCAGATCGTCCTTCGCGAACGCCAGGTTGTGGACGTGCTGGACCTCCGCCGGGGCCTTCACGGGGGCGGCGGCAACGGACGACGTGGACTGCGGCGCAGCGGCAGGGTCGGGGGGAGAGGCGTCGGGCCCGGTCGGTACGGCCTGCGGGGAACAGGCCCCCAGCGCAGTCACTGCCAGGAGGACCCCCGCGGCCGCAGCGGCGTGACGACGCGAGGAAACACCAGCTCGTGAGATCACCTCACCAGTGTGCGCGAGGTGAGCCGATCGCGACAGGCCGGACCGCGCCGCTCCGACGTCGTACGACGCCACGACCTCGCCGTGGACCTTTTCCCGTGCTCCTGTCGCCGCGGGCTGACGGAGGACTTGCGGAGGGCTTACGGAGGATGGCGCGAGCCGTCAGACTGGCCACATGACTGATCTCACCGTCCAGGACCTCCCCGAACTCCCCGTCGCCACCCGTCGCGCGACGGTGCCCTTCGCCGAGTTGACGGGATTCTTCGACGCGACGCTGCCCGCAGTGTGGGCGGCGATGCAGGCGCAGGGGCTCACCCCGCTGGGCCCACCGCTGGCCCGCTACTGGGGCATGCCCGGCCAGACCGTCGACGTCGAGGCGGGGTTCCCCGTGGCCGGGTTCACCGACACCGGCGACATCCACG
>CAIWTL010000593.1 GCA_903915555.1 uncultured Micrococcales bacterium
ACCGCCCCACGGCCGCGGTCGCCCGCCTCGTGCGAGCCCGCGACCCGCACTGCCGTATGCCCGGCTGCCGCTCGACCGTCACCGACCTGGACCACATCGAGGCCTACCCCCGCGGCCACACCGTCCCGGACAACCTCCAACCGTTGTGCCGCCGGCACCACCGGCTCAAGACCCACACCAGATGGCGTGTCAGCAACGACGCCGACAACCCCGACGCTGACGGGCCGACCCGCACCTGGACCAGCCCCACCGGCATCACCCACACCGACCGGTCCGCCATCGACTGATGCCCACCGGGGCCGGAGGGCGATCGATGACGGGCCGTGCCCCCTTCGGTCAGCAGATATGGGGAGAGTCGACATCTCGATCCCGGTGAAGGGGGTTGCCCTTCACGGCGCGAGCTCAGACCCGTGTCGGATGCGCCTGCCGCGCGGCGAGGGTGCGGCGTCGGACTTCGGCGATGTCGTCATCGGTGAAGACGCCGTTCACCCCGGAGATCGTGGCTAGACGCATGCCGTGCTTGAGGCCGAGGCGGTAGATCTCCTTGACCTTCTCCCATTCGATGTTGCGCCCCACCGTGAAGTTCTCGAAGCGGCCCTCCAGCGCGAGCACGATCGTCTCGGCCAGGCACGCGTAGGCCACGCCGGGGGGAAGCCCGATGTCGCGCATGTGGACATCCCCGGGAAGTCGGATCTCCCCGGATTCCACCACGAGGACGTCGGGACGCTTCGCCACATCCTCCGGTGAGAGGTCGAGGGGCCGCGCCACATCGGTGATCACACAACCCGGCTTGACCTGGGTGATGTCGAGGACGCGCTTGCCCGCCCCGGAGGTCGCGGTGACCACGACATCCATGTCCGTCAGAGCGCTGTTGGGGGTGGCGGCGACGTGGACGGTGGCCCGGGGGTCATCGCGTTCGATCTCGTCCTTGAGCGCCAGCAACTTGCCCGACTCCGGCGACACCAGCCACAACTCGTCGCACGCCATCGCAAGCAGTCGGGCGCAGGCGGAACCGATCGCCCCGGTAGCCCCCACCACCATCACGCTGCCCTTCATCCGTCCCTCGGCGTCCGTCTCGACGAGACCCAGCCGCTGCACCGCATCGTGCGCCGCCCACAGCGCGCCGGACGCGCTGTAACTGTTCCCTGTGGTGATCGGAAGCGGGGCGCGTTTGGCCACGGTCACCCCTGCATCGCCGACCACCTTCGTGAAGGCGCCCAGGCCCATGATCTGCGCGCCCAGCTTCCGGGCGATCTCGGCCGCGGCGAGAAGGCGCCGGTAGGTGAACTCGGGGCTGTGGCTCATCAGTTCCTTCGGGGTGCCGCCGACCGTGATGAGCCATCCCTCGGCCTCGTCGCCGGTGGGGGACACGATCCCGGTCACATGGCTGTAGACGAAGGGGGGTGCGTAGGCGAGCGCCTTCTCGATGCCGTCCATCACCACCCCCGGCGCGACTTTCGCCACCGTGTTGAAGGGCTCGACCTGGCGGAAGTACTGCTGCGACAGGGGATGGATGACGAAGGCGAACCGGCTCCGGCGCCCGGCGCCGTCAGGACGCAGCACCCGGGGCTCCAGGCCGGACGCCACGACCATGTCGAGCAGGTCGTCGTCGGTGAGTTCCCGGGTGTCCGTTGCAGCCAGCATCATCGCCTCGAGGACCGCCTCGTTGATCGTGACCTCGAAGGGCTGCGGCACGTCGTCGAGGATCATCGCGACACCTCGGGCGCGCAGATCGTCCGCCCGCTCGGGTGAGATGGCCGACGAGAGGAGGATCTTTCCGGCGAGGTGCTCGAGGTCGAACGCCGCCAGTTCGTCGTAGGTGGCCACCAGAACATCGGCATCACGGACAGCGCCACCCACCAGTGCGTGGTTGAGCGCGCCGGCGGGTCGGGCGGCCGGCGCCCGCACCGAGCTGGGGATCAACCGGGTGGGCCACCCGGCAAGGGCGGCGAAGCGGTCGAGCGCGGCCGGGACCGAGTCCAGCAACGATGCGACCCCGTAACGCAGCAGTGGATCGGCGAACGTCAGGTTGGGGGTGAACTCCGACAGGACCTTGGCGGTGCGGTAGTGGTTCATGCCGCCGAACACCACCACGCGGGCATTGGTGAACAGCCCGGGGTGGTCGGTCTGGGCGTGCCGGACAGTCCACTCCTGGAGGACGTCGCGCACCGCATGCCCGTTGGTCACCGCGGCGTGATCCTCATCGACCGTCCCCATGATCGTGGCCACGGCCGACAGATCCCCGTCGAAGGTCCCGGATGTGCGTGCGTCACGTACTCCTGTCACCGCGATGGCGTCGGCGGTGTGCGACCAGTCGCGGGCCAACTCGACCGCACGCTCCACGTCGCCGTCGGTCCCGATGCGGACGAGATGGAAATCCTGGTCGAGCCAGCGGACAGCGGTGGCGTGATCGCGGTCCGAGGGGCCCAGGCTGATGTTCAGAACGGTGAGGCTGGCCATGATTCCTCCACTGATCCCACGCTACGGACCCCACCGGGGCACCAACAGGGCCCAACGGCCCCCGTCCGATGTCGGGCATGGACGCGCCCGAGGGCATAGGTTGGGGCGCCGTGCGTATCTACATCTGGCACGGGTACCTGCTGACCGGTACCGGCAGCAACGAGTACAGCCAGGCTCTGGCCCGGACCCTGGCCCGGCAGGGCCACGACGTCACGGTCTTCTGCCAGGACCCCCAGCCCCCGGAACTCCCCGGCGTCAGCGTGGTGCGTCCTGAGCTTCCGGGGCGGATGCCGGTCTTCGTCCTCGACCGATATGCCGATGCCGTCCCCGCCCTGCTGGGTGACATGGACCGGGTGGAGCTCGACGCGTACGTCGCCGCGAATGTCGCGGCGATCCGCGCCTGTGGCCCCGCCGACCTGCTCATCACCAACCACCTCCTGATGGGTGGCCCGGTCGGGGCGGCCAGCGGGCTCCCGTTCGTCGTAAAAGCTCACGGGTCCGAACTCGAGTTCGCCATGAGGGGGGAGGCTGGGCTGTGCTCGTGGGCGGAGGAGACCCTGGCGCCCGCGGCGGCGGTCATCGCCGGCTCGCGCCACATCGAGTCGGTCATCGACGATCTGCTCGACCTCCCGCGCGGCAAGGTCCACGTCATCCCGCCCGGCGTCGACACGGAGCAGATGCGCCCGCGCAGCCGAGCTGGCGCGTTGCAGGGGCTTCTGGCGGAGGCGGCGTCGGATGCCCCGAATGGAGGTGACGAGCGGCGTCCGGATGACGGGAACGCCGAGTTGTTCCGACAGTTCTTCGCCGACCCTTCACGGTGTAGCGTCCTGTACGTCGGGAAGATCAGTGAGGAGAAGGGCGTGCCCCTGCTCCTGGACGCCGTCAGCGACCTCGACGTGGACACCCTGATCGTCGGATTCGGACCGTTGCGTCGGGTCCTCGAGGAGCACTGCGGTGATCGGGTGTTCTTCACCGGCCCCCTCCAGCACCGTCACCTGAGGTACCTGTGGCCACTGGTCGACGTCAGCGTGGTGCCGTCGGTGTTCCCGGAGGCTTTCGGCATGGTCGCCGCGGAGGCCGCGTCCTGTGCGTGTCCACCGCTCGTGGCCGACCAGACCGGTCTGGCCGAGATCGCGGCGGGACTTCGCAGGTTCTACCCCGACCGGTTCGCCGAACTCCCGGCCTTCGTGAGCGGAGACGTCAGCTCGCTCACGGAGAAGATCGCCGCCAACATCGCGCTGTCCGCTCCGGTCCGACGTGAGGTGGGGGAGGCGGCCCGAGCGGCGGTCGAGGCCCTCTGGAGCTGGGACAGCGTCGCGCGGCGCATCACTGCTCTGGTGGAGTGACCCCCGGGCGGGGACGCCGCAGCCTGGGCACGAAGCGCCCGGTACGGCCGAGGTAACACGCGTACGTGGGGTACGCGTCCGCCAGCATGTGTTCCTCCCAGATGGCCTTGGCCGTCAGGATGACCACCAGGACGATGAACCAGAAGACCGGCCAGACCCC
>CAIWTL010000594.1 GCA_903915555.1 uncultured Micrococcales bacterium
CGGCCCGCAGTGCGCCGATGGCCTTCGCGTAGGACAGCGCCAGGGGCCATGCGTCGCCCGTCGCATCCTGCTCCACGGCGATGATCGCCGGGACACCGCGGCCGGCCTCGTACTCGCGACGGACGAGGTGGCCCGGGCCCTTCGGCGCCACCATGCACACGTCGACGAAGTCGGGCGGCGTGATGTAGCCGAACCGGATGTTGAACCCGTGGGCGAAGAACAGGGCGTCACCCTCCTGGAGGTTGGGTTCGATCGCGTCGGCGTAGAGCTTGCGCTGGGCGGGATCCGGGACCAGGACCATGATCAGATCGGCCTCGGCGGCAGCCGTGGCCGGATCGACGACCCGCAGCCCCGCGGCCTCAGCCTTGGCCCGGCTCTTGGACCCCTCAGGCAGACCCACCCGCACGTCGACTCCGGAGTCCCGGAGGCTCAGGGCGTGGGCATGCCCCTGTGAGCCGTAGCCCAGGATCGCGACCACCCGGTTCTGGATGATCGAGAGGTCGGCGTCGTCGTCATAGAACAAGGTGGCCACAGGAAGGCCCTTTCTCCGCGGGTGTCGTCGTGGCCGACCCGATGGATCGGCAGGTCAAGGATAGAGCCCCGTGCGTGGCCGCCCACACATCCACCCTGGGGTGCTGTCGGGTGCGGGTCAGGCGGACCGGAGGTTGCGGTCGGTCATCCCCTTCGCGCCACGACTGACGGCGACGGCGCCGGACTGGACCAGCTCCTTGATCCCGAAAGGCTCGAGGACGTTGAGCATGGCGCGCAGCTTGCCGGTGTTACCGGTGGCCTCGATCGTCACGGCGTCGGGTGCCACGTCGACGACCTTGGCTCGGAACAACTGCACGGTCTCCAGGATGTGGCTCCGGGTCTCGCGGGTCGCTGCGACCTTGACGAGGATGAGTTCCCGCTGGACGGACTGCTCCTCGTCGAGCTCGATGATCTTGAGGACGTTGACGAGCTTGTTGAGTTGCTTCGTCACCTGCTCACGCGGCAGGTCCTCGACGCTGACCACGATGGTCATCCGCGAGACCCCCTGCTGTTCGGTCGGTCCCACCGCCAGCGACTCGATGTTGAAGCCGCGCCGCGAGAACAGGCTCGCGATCCTGGCGAGCACGCCGGGAACGTCCTCGACGAGGACGGAGAGGGTGTGTCGGCTCTTCACGGTCAGTCCTCCCTCTCCCACTGCGGGGCGAGATCGCGTGCGTGTTTGATGTCGTCGTTGCTGGATCCGGCAGCCACCATGGGCCACACCATGGCGTCCTTGTGGACCTGGAAGTCGATCACGACGGGCCGGTCGTTGACGGACATGGCCTTCTCGATCACGGCGTCCACCTCAGCGGCGTTGTCGCACCGCAGCCCGACGCACCCGTAGGCCTCCGCGAGCTTCACGAAGTCCGGGAACTGGTGGGTGTTGAGGTCGGTGTTCGAGTAGCGCTCGTTGTAGAAGAGCGTCTGCCATTGACGCACCATCCCGAGTGACCCGTTGTTGATCAGGGCCACCTTGATGGGGATGTCGTTGATGGTGCAGGTGGCCAGCTCCTGGTTGGTCATCTGGAAGCA
>CAIWTL010000595.1 GCA_903915555.1 uncultured Micrococcales bacterium
CCGCAGCAGCGCATCTGGGGATTCGAGACCAACTTCGGCGGTCTCGCCGAGATCGCGCTGGTCAAGAGCAATCAGCTCATGCCGAAGCCCAAACACCTCACCTGGGAGGAGGCCGCCTCCCCGGGTCTGGTGAACTCCACCGCGTACCGGCAGCTCGTGTCGAAGAACGGTGCCGGCATGAAGCAGGGCGACGTCGTCCTGATCTGGGGAGCGTCCGGCGGTCTCGGTTCCTACGCGACGCAGTTCGCGGTCAACGGCGGAGCCATCCCCGTGTGTGTCGTGTCGAGCCCCGAGAAGGCGGACCTGGCCCGCGCCATGGGCGCCGAACTCGTGATCGACCGCAAGGCCGAGGACTTCCGCTTCTGGAAAGACCCGACGACGCAGGATCCCAGCGAGTGGAAGCGCTTCGGGAAGCGCATCCGGGAGTTGACCGGTGGCGAGGATCCCGACATCGTGTTCGAGCACCCCGGACGTGAGACGTTCGGCGCATCGACCTACGTGGCACGCAAGGGCGGCACGATCGTCACCTGTGCGTCGACGTCGGGGTACATGCACGAGTACGACAACCGCTACCTATGGATGAACCTCAAGCGCATCATCGGCTCGCACTTCGCCAACTACCGCGAGGCTTTCGAGGCCAACCGTCTCATCGACAAGGGGATGATCCACCCCACCGTCTCCCAGGTCTTCCCCCTGGAGGAGACCGGCGAGGCCGCTCTCCAGGTCCACCGCAACCTCCATCAGGGCAAGGTCGGGGTGCTGGTCCTGGCGGAGGCCGAGGGACTGGGGGTCCGCGACCACGACAAGCGCGACAAGTACATCGACGACATCAACCGCTTCCGGGGGCAGTGACGCCCCCGACCGTCGCCGGTGGCGAGAGCTGCCCGCCGGCCCGACCCACCGGTGGCGGTCCACTGCACGACACCGCCACCGCGTGTCGCCGCAGGCCTGTCGACCCCCGGCCATAAACTCGCGACGACCGGACGGCTCCCGCCGTCCGCCGTCGACGACGAGATCCCGGGAGCGGCCGTGGCCACCATCGATGTGACATCACCGGTCGGGCCGTCCGCGAACACATCACCGACCGGGACCCCCTCCGGCTCGACCCCGCAGTTCCGACCCGACAACCCCGACCCCGGCCACGGCACCCGCGGTTTCCCCTACATCCCCGGGCTCGACGGCATCCGCGCCATCGCGGTCATCGGCGTCCTGCTCTACCACGCGGACGTCGTCTGGATGCCCGGCGGATTCCTCGGCGTCGACATGTTCTTCGTGCTCAGCGGGTTCCTCATCACCTCGATCGTCCTGACGGAGATCGAACGCACCGGGCGCCTGGACTTCAAGCGCTTCTACATCCACCGCGCCCGCCGCCTGCTGCCCGCCCTGATCGCCGTCCTGTTGTTCTCGGCCCTCCTGGCGGCGATCTTCGCGCCGGACGCAGCGGCCGCTCTGCGTCGCGACATCCCCGCGGCCTTCTTCTACGTCACCAACTGGGTGTACGTCATCGTCGACCAGTCCTACTTCGAACTCACCGGGCGCCCTCCGATGCTGCAGCATCTGTGGTCGCTGGCGGTGGAGGAGCAGTTCTACCTGATCTGGCCCGCGGTCGCCGTCCTGGCGTTCCGCCGCGGCGGGCGCGGCCGGGTCCGCGAGTGGGCGATCATCGGCGCCGTCGCGTCGACCCTGATCATGATCGTCCTGTCGCTGCTCGGTGGCTACCCGGACCCCAACGACGGCAGCCGGGCCTACTTCGGGACGGACGCCCATGCCATGGGGCTGCTGATCGGCGCAGCTCTCGCGACGGTGTGGGTACCGGCCAAACTCTCGACGCGACTCAACGCGGGCGCCCGGGTCCTGATCGACGTCGCGGGCTTCGCGGCACTCGGACTGACCATCGCCATCATGATGACGAGCCACTCCAATGCCTCGTGGCTGTACTGGGGCGGGTTCAGTGTCTTCGCGTGCCTCGTCGCGATCGTCATCGCGGCCACCTCCCATCCGGCATCCCTGCTGGGTAAGGCGCTGGCCCTGCAACCCCTGCGCTACATCGGACAGCGCTCCTACGGCCTGTACCTGTGGCACTGGCCGGTCTTCGTGGTGCTGCGGCCCGGCATCGACATCCCGTTCGAGGGCGTGGCCGGCGTGGCACTGCGCCTTGCGGTCACCTTCGGATTGGCCGAGCTCTCCTACCGCTACATCGAGATGCCGATCCGGCGTGGCGATCTCAAGGTGGCGTGGCAGAAGTTCCGCGCGATGGACCGCCGGCAGCGCGAACCCTACGTCAAGAAGGGTGTTGCCATCGGCAGCGCCGCCGTCCTCCTGTTCGGGTGGGTGTCCTATCGGATCCTCACGATCCCCGAGGAGCAGCCCGACTATCTCAATGGGATGACCTCGGTGTCCGCACTGGACTCCACACCACAGGGAGCCCCCGTCGACCCAGCCGTGCCGGGTGCCGTCGCCCTGAAACCCGGGGTGCTGGCCATCGGGGAGTCGGTGATGCTGGGCGCCGAGGGCGGCTTGCGCGACACCTTCCGGAAGGTGGCCGTCGACGCTGCGGTGGGCCGCCAGGCCGCCGACATCGTGGCCCGCACGCAACAGTTGGCCGACGCCGGCGCCCTGCGCGAGACGGTCGTGATCCACACCGGCAGCAACGGCTACGTCGAGCGCAGCCAGCTCAAGCAGATCCTCGAGGCCGTCGCCCCCGCCCAACGCATCGTCGTCGTGAACGTCGACGTGCCGCGCGAGTGGCAGGACCCCAACAACGCCCTCATCGCGGAGTTGGTGGCTCAGACCCCCACTGCCGTGCTGGCCGACTGGCATTCCCGGGCCGCCATGTCGGGCGACGTCCATGTGAAGGACGGGATCCACCTCACCGAGTCCGGGATCGCCGCCTACAGCGAGGTGATCAGCGGAGCCCTCGACCAGATCCTGGCCTCGCAGGGCCTTCCCCCGCACTCCCCGCCAGGCTCCGCCGCGACCGGGACGACGACGGATCAGGCCGCTGTCACCGCGCCGTCGGCGCCACCCGGTGAGGTGCCGGCGGCGCCTCCGGTCCAGCCCGCACCCGCCGAGGTGATCCCCGTCCAGTGATTCCCTCGGGGTGACACCGTGCCGGTCACGGCATGGCGGAAAGACCGCCGTCGATGATGAGGCTCTGCCCCGTCATGAAGGACGAGTCACCACCCGCCAGGAAGAGCGCCGCCCCGGCGATCTCCTCCGCACGACCCCACCGCTGCATCGGCACCCGGCTCAGGACCGCCTCCTCCGTCTCGGCCTCAGCCCGCAGGAAATCGGTGAGATCTGTGTCGATCCACCCCGGCAGCAGGGTGTTCACGCGTACCCCCGATGCCGCGCACTCGATGGCGAGACTCTGACCCAGTGACACGACGGCAGCCTTCGCGGCCGCGTAGTGGGCCATGAGCGGTCCACCCCGGAGCGCGACGACGCTGGAGACGTTGATCACGCTCCCACTGCCCTGGCCGAGCATCCCGGGAAGCACCACCTGACAGGCGTGCACGATGGAGTCGAGGTTGAGTTTGATCGTCTTGTCCCACCCGGAGAACCGGGTCGCCACCAGCGGCATCGAGAACGAGTTGCCGCCGGCGTTGTTGACGAGGATGTCGGCCACCCCGTCCCACTGACCCAGCACGTCCGCCAGCGCGCCGCGGAAACCGTCGACATCCAGGACATCGGCCTCCTGCACGACCGAACCGGGGATCCCGGCAGCCACGGAGTCGAGTGCCCGACGGTCCCGGCTCATCAGGGCGACGGTCGCCCCCTCCGCTGCGAAACGCTCCGCGATCGCGCGTCCGATACCGCGCGATGCACCCGTGATGATCGCCTTCTTGCCGGCCAGTGCTGCACTCACAGATCCGTCCACCGTTCCATTGGGCCCGACCACTCGGTCGGGAGGGGATGGGCCGCTGGCGCGACCGCTCTGACGATCTCATTCAACACGATGCGGACGTTGCGTTCCCCCACCCTCAGGTGTCCGGCACCGGGAACGGCCACGATCTGCGCCGGCG
>CAIWTL010000596.1 GCA_903915555.1 uncultured Micrococcales bacterium
AGCACCGCCATGTCGCCCCACGCGAGGCCGTCCCGGTGCTCCTGCAGCAACCGTCGGGCGACGTGCTGGGCCTGCGCCCGGGGGTCGTCGAACTCGATGGCCTCGAGCCGGTCCCCCTCGTGCGTCGCTGCCGGTGCGCGGAACGTCGCGGCCACCGCTCCAGGCAGTCCGGCGTACCAGCGGGGTCCCATCAGGCGGGCGCGGGCGCCACGCATCGCGGCCCCGCCGCGGTGGACGCGGTCGAGCACGGTGATGTCCGCATCGGCGGCCAGCAGACGCAGCGCGGCGGGGTCGGCCCCGCGGTAGGACGCGGTCGACTGGTCGGGATCCGCGGTCACGATGAGATGACCCCGCGCGGCGATCTGCTGCAGCAGGCGCGCCTGGGTGGGGTCCAGGTGGTGGCCATCGTCGACGAGCACCACGAGGCCATCCGTGAGGTCCTCGGCCTGCACCTGGCGCAGCGCCCGCAGCGCGACCTCGCTGTAGTCCAGGGCGCCCTGCCAGTCCAGGATCTGCAGGTACTCGCGCAGGAACCCGGCCAGCGCCAGCCACCCGGCGTCCTCGGCGGCCGCCGCCTCCCGCATCAGATCGTCGGGCTCCCACCCGAGGCGGCGGGCCCGGGCGACGGCGCGGCGCACCTGACGCGCGAAGGACCTCGTCTGGAGTGCGTCCTTCCACTCCGCCGGCCACGTCACCCCGGGGCCCTCGCCGTCACCGGGGGGGATCGAGCCGGCGAGCACCTCGCGGATCGCCAGCTCCTGCTCGGGGGCGGTCAGGATGCGCAACTCACCGTCCCCCCACGGATCGTGGGGATCCCCGGTGCCCGGCGAGATCTGCCACGGCGGCGCCCCGAAGCGATGACCCTGCAGGAGTTGCTGCGCCAGACCCGTCATGGTGGTGACCACCGGCGCCGCGCCGCCGACCTCGCGGGCCACCGCCGCCTGCCAGTCGCGCGCCGACCGCCGGTCCGCGGCCACCCCGACCACCCGCTCGCTCCCCCGTCGGGAGGCGAGTTCGGCGGTCAGGGCCCGCAGCGCGGTCGACTTCCCCGTCCCGGCGGCACCCAGCAGCACCGTGGCGGCAGCCAACGGTTCCGGCAACCGCAGGGGTTCCGGAAGGCGTGGGGCGGGGGAGGTCACGGGGCCCAGTGCAGCACACACCCCCGACAGGGTCGGCGCATCACACGCCGGGCGTGCCACCATCTGAGGGTGACCACCGCCGACGACCGGGTCGACCCCGAACGTCCCTCCCGGGACCGGTCGTCCGACGAGTACTTCCCCGACGACGCGGAGCGGCGTGTCGGACAGGAGGTGTGGTTCGACGAGCCGAACGCCCCCGACGCCGGCACCGGTGACGACCACGCCCCACCCCCGGCGGGCACCCCCGTCGTCATCGAAGAGGGTGTCATCGGCAAACGGCTGCGACGGCCGATGGATCTGGTCCGACTCCTGATCGCTCTGCTGATCATGGCCGCCATCGCCGCCATCGCGTACTTCGCGACCTCGACGACGACCGGCCTCGGGGCGGACCTGACCGAGGCCTCCCGGCGGCTGCCGGATCCCATCGTGCTGGTCCTCAACGTCATCGCCGGTCTGGGGCTGCTCACCCTCCCGGTGGCGGCCGCGGTGGACCTGCTGGTCCGCGGCAGGGGCCGGCAACTGCTGGACGCCCTGCTGGGACTCTTCCTGGCGGCGGCCACCCTCTCGGTGATGGCCTACGTCGTCGAGCAGTACGGCTCGGCGCGGTGGCAGATCGCGCTGGCGGGGAGCGTCAACCCCGCGGATGTGCCGTTCCTGCCACTGCTGGGCGGCCTCGTCGGGTTCATCACCGTCGCACGTCTGATGGCGCGGGCGCCCTGGAACATCCTGTCCGGGACGGTCGTGGTCTCCCTGTTCGTGGTCTCCGTCATCACCGGCGGCACGACGGTGTCGGGCATCGGCCTGTCCGTACTGACGGGCTGGGCGGTCGGGCTCGCGGTGCGTTACGCGCTCGGCACCCCGACCACCCGACCGAGCGGCGTCCAGGTCGCCGACAGCCTGGCTGCGGCGGGGGTGCCGGTCAGTGTCCTGCGGGCGCAGGACGTCACCGACGTCGGGCGCCGCTACCTGGGGGTGCGCACGTCGGACGGCGGGACGCTGGAGGTCTACGTCCTGGACCGTGACCTCGAGGGGGCCGGCCTGGCCCAGGCCGTGTGGCGGTCGCTGCGCCTGCGCGACGCGGCGCCGGGCGGATTCAACATGCGCCGCAGCCTCGAGCAGCGGGCGCTCATGTCCTACGCGGCGCAGAACGCGGGCGCTCCCACGAGCGATCTGCTGGCCGCGCGGGAGGTCGGACCCGACTCCAGCCTGCTGGCCTACGACCGGGTGGCGGGGCGGACGTTCGACACCCTCGATCCGGCCGACATCACCGATGAGGCGCTCGACTCGGCCTGGTGGGCGATGGAGAAACTGCAGCGCGCCGACATCGCGCACCGGCGCCTGACGGCGGACCACCTGCTGCTCGGCGAGAACGGCGAGGTGACCCTGTTGGCGATGGGACAGGGGTCCATCGCGGCCAGCGACGTCGCCCTGCGCATCGACGTCGCCGAGATGCTGTGCACGCAGGCCCTCCTCGTGGGGGTGGACCGCGCGATCGCGGCGGGCCGTCGCACGGTGGGGACCGACACCCTGACGCGGGCGCTCCCCGTCCTGCAACCGGTCGCCCTGAGCCCGGTGACGAAGAAGGCGGTGCGCAGGAACAAGAACCTGCTCGTCGGGCTGCGGGACCAACTGATCGAGATCCGGCCCGACGCCGAGGTCGAGCACGTCGAACTGGAGCGCATCAAACCCCGCACCCTGCTGATGATCATCATCGGCTCGGTCGCCGTCTACGTGCTGCTGTCGCAGCTGGCCCAGGTGAACCTCGTCGACCTGTTCCGGAACGCGAGTTGGGAGTGGCTGGCCGTGGCCGTCGTCGCGTCGCTCATGACCTACCCGGGAGCCGCGTGGTCGTTGACGGGTTTCGTGCCGGAGAAACTCAAGCTGATCCGCACGATCGCCGCCCAACTCGCCGGGGACTTCGCGACCCTGATCGCCCCGCCCACCCTCGGTGCCGTCGCGATCAACCTGCGCTATCTGCAGAAAGCGGGGGTGAACCCGGCGCTGGCCACGGCGAGCATCGGGGTGTCCCAGGTCGCGGCCTTCCTGGTCCACATCCTGCTGCTCCTCGGCTTCGGGGTGGCGGCCGGCACCCAGCAGGACTTCTCCTTCGAGCCCCCCCGCGCCGCGATCCTCACCGGGGCCGCCGCCCTCATCATCATCGGGGGGGCGTTCCTGCTGCCCCCGGTGCGGAAGATCGTGTGGAAGCGGGCGGGCCCGCTCCTGCGCCAGGTGGGCCCCCGCATGATGACGGTCGCCCAGCAG
>CAIWTL010000597.1 GCA_903915555.1 uncultured Micrococcales bacterium
GCATCGAGATTGTCGTCGTCGTAGCAGCGCGCGATGGGCTCGACGCTGCTCGACTCCGTGCACGCCGTGGCGACTTCGAGGGGAGGCTCCACGTCCTTGACCGGGTCAGCAACAAGCTCAATGAAGCGATCAGGCTCGGCCCACGCCACGCGAGGATCCTTGGCAAGGCGCGCGGCGATCTGCTCGGCCGTCTCCTCGCTGACGGCGTCACCCAGCTCCACGGTGCGCATACCGGAGCCGAGTGCATCTCCGGGTGAGAGCTCGACGCCCGGCACCGCACCGCTACCGGTCGCGGCGCCTCCCGGAGTAACGGGGGACACACCCGGCTCATAAGCGACGATGAGGCGCGAGATCTCCGGGGACGGGTCCGCAGGAGCATCCGCAGTCGTGAGGTCAACCGCCGGAGCAGGAGCAGCGAATGCGGGGGTGGTGAGCCCGGTGGCGAGGCTCGATGCACAGAGAGCCACCCCGGCGGCGCCTACGACGACGCGCCGGCCCAAGGCCGCCTTGGTCGCCATCGCTCACCTCTCGCCGCGGCGAAGCCGCTGGGGAAATCTAGCAGCGTTGACGAGGCTCACCAAGTCGCCGCAAGAATTTCAACGGCCACCACGGGCGAATGGGCCACGATGGGTCCGGGCCCCCGGCCCGTAGTGGCTGACCCACGCTATGTCCGCCCCTTGCCCGCCGAAATCCTCTACGTTGCCCTTGAGAATTCGCAGGAGGCTCGATGCGCAAGACGGTCACAGTCATCGCCACCGTCGCCCTGGCCGTTGCAGCCGTGGCACTGGTCCAACCGGCGGGGGCCGGCAGTTCGATTGCCGGCAAGAAGTGCGATAAGGCTGGCCTGCGCAAGACATCGCAGGGCAAGGAGTACGTCTGCAAGAAGCAGGGCGGCAAGCTCGTCTGGGTGGTGGTCAAGCAACCCGGCCCCGGGCCACAGCCTTCGCCGTCGCCGAGCCCGACGGAGCCGGCGTACCCGTCGATCACGACCTTCCTGACGAACCCCTCTGATCGGTTGCCGGCCGACATGTCGACGGTCCATGGGACCGCGCCTTTCCTGGGGGCTCGCGCGGTGGCGCCACACAAGGGAATCCATATCTACTGGTCCAACCGTGATGGGCGGTGGACGTCAGCAACTGCGCCCAGCGACTTCCCCGCCATCTATGCGATCGCTGATGGCATGGTCGGGCCGATCGAGACACTGAAGCGAATGGGTTCGCACGATGCCTACAGCCTGCTGCTGACCATCGCGAAGTCGCCGACGGGTGATCAGGTAACGGCCAGCTACAGCCTTGAGCCCTTCGTGCCCGAGCCGAGCCCCGGCTTCTATGCGCCGTTCATCTTGGTCAAGCAGGGCCAGCAGGTGCACAAGGGCGACATCCTCGCCTACATGTATGTGCCGCCTACCTCCACGGGCTCCACTCACCTTCACCTGCATCTGGGCACGAATGACCAGCTGCAATCACCGTCGATCTTCACCCCGGAGGCCGTTACCGCTTTCGCCGAGAAGTTCGGCGATGCCGGTGGCTATGAGAACGGCGCGAAACTGCCAGCGTGCATCGGCTACAAGGTGACCGCGGAGGAAAACCCCTACGGGACCGGCGCGAGCGACTGTCTCTAGCGGCTAGATCTCCCAGACCGCAGAGGTGCTGCCCTTGGCTTCATCCGTGCCTCCGAAGACGGCCTTGAACTTCGTACCCGACTCGTAGGTGCGATCGATCGTGACGGAGAAGTTGCCGTCCTCGTCGACCTGCTCGGTGCCCTTGGTCTTCCAGGAGCCGCCGGACTTCTTCACCTTGATGGTGACCTCGCCAAACATGGTGGGATCGCTGAGGCCAGAGGTCGTGAGCACCGTGCCCTTGACCTTGGTCGACCCAGAGCGCTCGCGCACATTGGTAATGGTGGTCTCGGTCTCCGCCTTCGAGACCGTGAACTCGACCGTCATCGTGCGGTCATAGACCTTGGTGGTGTCAGTGGGATGGGTGAACGTCACCGCGACGGTAGCGGTGTAGTCACCTGCACCATCCACTCCCGAGCAGATCATGATCGACTCAGTCACCGTGCCAGAGCCGGAACCGGTCGACATCGCACTCGGTGTCGAACGTCCGCCGCTGCGGCTCGCTTCGATCTCCGCGCTCCAGTCAACACCTGCGCCTGCCCCCGTCACCTCGACCGTGTAGGGGAAGTCGGTGCACTCCTCGGTGAACTCACCGCCATCGATCGTGAGCTCCATCGAGCCGATGGGAGTTGACACCATGTCGGTGCCGGCTAGAGCCGCCGCGGGGGCAAGAAGCGAAGCGACGGCGAGCGGGATGGTGGCGGCGAGCGCGAACTTTGTACGCATGGCAGAAGGGTAGAAGCGCCGGGGATCCCACGGGTGGGATCCGGGCTTCTTCCCAGGCGCATCCCAGCGGGTTCCCCGCCCGCCCTCACCGAGCAGCTCTTCCACGTGCAGTCCCTGCCTAGCATGTGAGCCGTGCGCGCGCGATGGGTGGTGATCCTGGCGACCGTGCTCCTCGTGCCCCTTGTCGGCACGCCGCCCGCACTGTCCTACGCGGCCAATCCCGCCCAGGCTCAGATCGGCCCGATCCGCTACACGGAGACGGCTGGCGTTCAAGACCCGGTCTATGGAGCCGCCCTGATCGCGAGCTCCGACCCCTATGCCAGCAACCCGGTCACGAGCGATGACACCCTGGTCATGACGCTGAGCACATTCCCCACCGCCGCGACCGTCGTGTGGCTGCGCAAAGCGAATGCGGTCTTCCCCGCGGCCGGGGCAACCGCTGACGATTCACTCGCCGCCGCAGACCTCAGCACAGCGCCCACCAGCCTGTCGAGTCAGACCTGGTTCACGCTGACTCCGGGTTCGAGCACCGACGACACACTGGTGCAGACCTTCATCGCGGTCAATGCCCCCGGCACTTACACGGGAACTATCGGGATATACGAGGGGTCCGCCGCCTCCCTGGGCTCTGCCGAGCTCATCCAGTCGATCAGCTTCACGTTCACGACCGCAGGAGCTCCGTCGCGCATGGTGATCGATGACACGTCGATCGATGTGATTGCCGACTCAAGCGACTCCAAGAGCCTCCCGGTGCTCCTCGTCGACGCGGCCGGCAAGCGCACGCAACCGTCCACGGCCGACACCATCCAGGTCATCTCCGGCAGCCCGTCGGTGGCTGCTGTCTCCCCCGGGTCGCTGACAGCGGCCAACTTTGATGACACCCGTGCGTCCCTACTCGGCGCCGCGTCTGTCACGATCACGGGCGGCTCAACGGCGGGAACGACGACCGTCACTCTCACGCCCCAGGGCACACTGCCCAACAGCGGCGTCAGGGCCACGGTGGTCGAGGTGACGGCTACACCCCTCTCGACCCTGGCACCAGGCCCATTCGCCATCACCTATCCCTTCGACCAGGTCGTCAAGACAACGGCATCAACAGATGACACCTTCATCTACAACGCCAACGACCTGGTCATCACGCAGGTACTCGCACGCACGACGGGGGCCACACCCAACTCGGGAGTCATCGCCTACGTTTCCGC
>CAIWTL010000598.1 GCA_903915555.1 uncultured Micrococcales bacterium
CACGGTCACAATGCCTGCTTCACCTTCGAGTATCAGTGGGTTTTCCCGCTCAACGCCCGAGTCGGTTTCCATTGTCACCGACTTGCGGCCGCCGCAGTCACCTTCAGCCCCACCGCGAGCCCCTGAGCGCCACCACCACCACCCATGATCAACGGTGCAAGCGCGTCGGGGAACCGCCTCTGCCTCACGCGACCCCGGCCTGGCGTTCCGTGAGCCGCGGTGCTTGAATAGAAAATCCGCGGTTGGCGGTTCGCATCACCGGAGTCGTCCCATGACACTGTCACTTTCTCGCCGGGGGCTGGTCGCCCTGTCCGTCCTCGTCATCGCCACCACCTCCGCCACGAGTTCCCCAGCACTGGCGGCGATCGACAGCGAGGACGAGGACGGCTACGTACAGGTCCGTCCCACCAACGGACACACGACAGGCTGGGGAACCGCTGCCCTCAACCAGGTGGTGCGCACCCAGAACGGCGCTCAAGTCGGAAACGTGTTGACCGGCTGGATGACCCTCTACGGGCTGAAGAGTCGAACCCGATACGCCCTGAGGGTGACGCCGGGTCGACGGTGCGGCGCCGACCGAGATGCGGCCTCCTCCACCCGCACGATCCGTACCAACTCCCACGGCGGCTGGCAGGGCACCTACCGACTGACGATCCGACGACCAGCGGTGTGGGTCGTCCGCGGCGCTTATCGCCTCGACGTGCGGAAGCAGGGCGGCGGCCGCGTGGCGTGTGGGCGGATGGTCGATGACCCCGACATCGGTAACTGACAGCCACGTTGTCCTCGGGCGACGGGAATGCTCGTGGGCTGACGCGCCGCTTGCCGCCAACCTGAACTACTGAAGTCGGGAGTTCGTGATGCGCGTTGAGTGGCTGTCGGGCTCGGTTGCCTTCCTTGTCGTTGTCACAGTTCCGGCCACCGCTCTGGCGACCTCCCCGTTGCCGCCCTATCCCGCCGCGGAGCGTTCGGGCCACGTCGACACCTACTTCGGGACCCCTGTCCCGGATCCTTACCGTTGGCTGGAGGATCCGGGAGACCCGCGCACGACAGCGTGGGTCGATGCGGAGGCGACCCTGACGCGTTCCTACCTCGACACGTTGCCCACCCGTTCGGATCGCACCGCGCAGATGACGGCGCTGTTGAGCCAACCCTCGGTGGCATCGCCGAAGCGGATCGGCGGTCGACTCTTCTGGCTGGCCAACGATGGGCAGCAAGCCCAGTCGGTGCTACACACCTCCACCCGATCGATCGCCCGGGGACGGGTGCTGCTCGATCCCAACCGCCTGTCGACGGACGGGACACTGTCGCTGTCCCAGTGGGTGCCGAGCCCGGACGGCCGCTTCGTCGCGTGGGCCACCTCCGATGGCGGATCGGACTGGAACACCTGGCGAGTGCGTCGAGTGAGCACCGGCAAGGATCTTCCCGATGTCCTGCAGTGGTCGAAGTTCTCGTCCGTGGCGTGGGCCGCCGACTCCCGCAGCTTCTTCTACGGCCGCTACCCGAAACCGGCCGACCCCCTGGAGTCGGCCAACCGGGACATGGCGGTCTACCGCCATGCCCTGGGGAGGCCGCAGAAGGACGACACCGAGATCTACTCCGACCCCCGCCAACCGCAAGCGCTCGTCGCCCCTGTGGCACCCCCCGGGTTCGCGCGCATCTGGATCGACAAAGCGTTGGACACCAGCACCAATGCGCTCGCCTACCTCGACGGGCGTAACCGGATCCGCCCACTCCGATTCCCGGGTGAGGGGTACAGCTCCGTCGTGGCCCAGAGCCGACACCACGCCTGGATCCAGACCACCGTGGGTGCGGAGAACGGCCGCATCGTCCGGATCGATCTGCGGCGCCCCCATCCGGCGCACTGGCTCGAGGTGGTCCCCACGGGCCCGTCGACGATGTCGGCGGACGGCGCCTCGATGATCGGAGACCGACTGGTGGTCCCGTACCTGAAGGACGCGGCCAGCCTCATCCGCACCTTCACCCTCACCGGTGTGCCGAAGGGGCGTATCGTGCTCCCCGGCTTCGGGACCGTCTCCGACGTCACCGACGGCCCCCGGCGTGGGCACGCCTTCATCTCCTACGCGAGTTTCACCCAGCCCACGATGATCCTGGACGTCGATGCCCGGACCCGGCAGAGCCGCGTCTGGTATTCACCGAAGACCGCGTTCGATCCCGCGGACTTCGTGACCGAACAGGTGTGGACCACCAGCAGGGATGGGACGAGGATCCCGGCCTTCGTCACCCGTCGTCGTGACATCACCCCCACCGGCGCCAATCCGACGTGGCTGTTCGGCTACGGCGGGTTCGACATCTCACTGACGCCGCAGTACTCCCCGGACGCCATCGCCTGGATGCAGAACGGCGGGGTATATGTAGTCGCCACACTTCGGGGCGGTGGCGAGTACGGCCGGGCCTGGCATCGCGCCGGCACCAAGACGCACAAGCAGAACGTCTTCGACGACTTCATCGGCGTCGCGGAATGGCTGGTCGCCAATCGTTGGACCTCTCCTCGCCACCTGGCCGCCAATGGGCGCAGCAACGGCGGACTGCTGGCCGGCGCCATGCTCACCCAACGACCTGACCTCTTCGGTGCGGTCATCCCCGAGGTTGGGGTCCTCGACATGCTGCGCTACCAAGACTTCACGATCGGCTACGCATGGGCGGACGACTACGGACGCAGCGACGACAGCGCCGAGATGTTCGCGTACCTGCGCGGCTATTCCCCTCTCCACAATGTCCGCCCCGGTCAGTCGTACCCGGCGACGCTGATCATGACAGCGGAACGAGACGACCGGGTGGTACCGGCCCACAGCTACAAGTTCGCCGCGACCCTTCAGCATGCCGACCCGACCGGCAATCCCCTCCTCATCCGGATCCAGCGGCGCGCCGGACACGGCGCGGGCGCCTCCCTTCGCCAGCGCATCGAAGCGTCCGCTGATCGATTGGCCTTCCTCGACGCCCATACCGACTGACGAACGGCAACCAGCTACACCCGCCGGGTGACCAACGGCGTCCGCCGTGTACTTGTCGAGCAGTCCCGCACCGGAGGGAAGGACGGATCTGGGATCCCGGGTTTATTCGGACGACGTCCGGGCATACGTGGTGTATCGGTGAAGATCACCGGTAACCAGACCAAGCGAAGGACCGAACCATGCACAAGAAACTCGCCGCGACCGTCGCCGCCGCCGGACTCGCCGCCCTCGCCGTGACCGGTGCCGGGGTGGCCGTCGCCCACCAGCCGGCTCCTGCTCCCGCTGCCGCCCCCGCGCCTGCGGCGGCCGCTGCGCCCGCTGCCTTCAAGGCCGACCATCCCGCCGCCCCGGCCGCGATGGTCCACGCCGATAGCCCCGCGGCACCGGCCGCCTGACCACCCCGTACTCACCTGATAGATGCCCACATGGGTGACCCGAGAGGAGC
>CAIWTL010000599.1 GCA_903915555.1 uncultured Micrococcales bacterium
CGTCTACGCCACGAGCAACTTGACGTCGAGTTTCGTGAATGGCGACAACGCCTGGGTCACTGACATCGCGGGCTACCGCACCGGCTACTTCGGCCAAGGTGCGACGGCGACGAACCCGCTGAGCTCCATGTCAGTCAATGCATCCAGTCCCGTGTCGGGGCTGACGGGCCTGGGCAACGCGAACTGGTCGCCGTTGACCTTCACCCCGGCCTCCAGCGATGACTGGAACAGCCTCCTCATGACCTCGTCCGCGACGTCGTCGTACCCGGGAGCGCCAACGGGTTCTTTCCTTGCCCAGTGCGGTTTTGGTCCTGGCAACGTCAGCAATGCCCCGGCGAACCCGATGTACAACTGCCAGAGTCCGCAGCAGGTCGGCAACCTCATGGGGCAAGCCGGCCTCCTCAACGCCGGCGCGCCCCTGACGGGCTCGAGCAATCTCGTCCTCTACACGGGCGAGGATTACGCCTGGTCGCCGCTACAGACGCCGATCAGTTCATCCCTGGAGAACACGGGGAGCTACACGGACACCTGGGTATCCCTGTCAGGGATGTCGAATCTCACCCTCGCGTCGTTCCTCGACACCGGCATGTGGCCCAGCATGGGCGTGTCCGCGGTCGTCAACGATCCCGCGGCATTCAACTTCGCCAACGGGTCTGGCAACATCGGTTATCCCACGTTGAATGACGTCTTCCCCTTCGCCACCAAGCCCACGCCCACCTCGCCCCAGGAGCAGTCCTTCTCCCTCACGCTCCAGAACTGGAGCGGCGGATACAACTGGGTGAACGTTCCCAGCGCGTCGTGGAGTCCGTCCGACTACCAGAGCCAACTCGGGGGCAGCTTCACCCTCATGAATTGGATCGCTGGCCAGGGGAAGAACGGCAGCAGCACGAGTTTCGGGTCGCGCTTCGGCCAGGTGGAGTACTACCCCTCGGGGGGAGCGCCCAACTCCAGCCCGACATACAACCTCACAACCACGCAGATCCCCGGCTTTTACGCTGAGCCTGAGATGTTCTACGCGCCCGGGCCCGGCGTCGCGGGCGCGTCGATGACCCTGTGCTCATCGGCCAACGCCGGCAGCCTTGGTTGTCCCAGCGGCATCTCCTACTACCCCAGTGGGTGGGGGACGCTGCCCGGATTCGTGACTCAGGTGGGCAGCACTCCCGTCACGCCGCCCGGACAGCAGCAGTACCTGTGGCCCGTCGTCCCCCTCGACGACCCCACCGGTCCCAACCAGCCGTGCCCGTCGTATTCGGGCCAGCCCACGTGGACGTCGTTCACGCAGGGCTCACCCGCCGTGAACGTCCCGCAGACGTGCCAGCAGCTCTACAACGAGTGGCTGAGCGTGACCGCGGGCCAAAACATCGGCCCCGTGAGCGTGTTCGTTCAACCCGAGACCGGTCTGGCCAGCGGCAATGCCGCGCAGGTGCAGTTCAACAACACGAGCTCATCGCCGGTCACGCTCGATGCCGTCTTCGCGGTCAGCGGTCAGGCATCGGGTACGGCGTTCCCCGCGGGGCCCGCCTCCGGTGTCGTGACCGGGTGCCAGTCCGGCAAGGTCGACGGCCAGACGGTCGCCCTGTGTCAGCTCACCCTTCCAGCGGGCGCGACCACCGTTCAGGTGCCGGTGTCCTTCGCCGGTGGAGTCACCAACCCGTCGGCCACGATCTTCGTCGGTGTCGAGAATGCTGCTGCCGGGGCCTTCGCTGGCACGACGGCCCCGATCATCCCGGCGGCCATTCCCGGGCTGGTCCCCGCCGGCGTGACCAATCTCGCGGCCACCTTCAACATCCCGTCATCGACTTCAAGCGGCACCGGCGGGGTCGTCACCCTGTCGTGGACCGTGCCGTCATCCCCGACTCCCATCACGTCGTACCAGGTGACGGGCGCCGGTCCCTCGTCCAGCAGCCTCAATGTGTCCGTGCCGGCAGGCACCAATCCGGTGGCCGCAGGCGGCACCATGTCGACCAACGTCACGATCCCCGCGGGTGGCTACTGGACCTTCAGTGTGTCCGCGGTCGACGCCGCCGGTGCTGGGCCCTCGGATGTCCTAGGCATCACCATCGGCAACGCGCCACCGCCGCCGCCGCGGAACTTCCGCGGCGTAGAGCTGGTGGATGGCCAGGTGGCGCTGCGGTGGCAGCCAGTCGTTGTCGAACCCTCGGTGAACTACTACGCGGTCGCATGGTGGTACGGCACCAGCACCACTCCGCCGGCCGGATTGCCCACGATCGCACCAGGTCAAGGCGGCGTGGTCACGGATGGGTCCGGGACCTCGCTCGTCGGCATCGGCACGACCACAGAGTCGGTGTTCTTCGTCCCGAGCCTGCCGGCTGTGGGCCCGTGGACGTTCCAGATCGTCGCCACGAATGCCATAGGAACGTCGACGCCACCCGTCACCACGATGGTCAACATGCAGGGCTTCCGACCGTCGCAGGTGCTCGCGCTGTCACCCGAGATTGGCGCCACCGGCCGTGTGGGAGCGTCGTGGATTCCGGGCGCCGTCGGCGTGCCTGCTCCGACGTCATACACCGTTGCGTTGTACGCGCCGACCAGCTGCACCGGTGACGACTCGTGTGCGGCCAACGCGCTCAGCAGCCTGACGCTCCCTGCCCCGACGACCCGCGGTCCGATCAAGGTCGCCGACTTCTTCCAACTTGGACGCAACTCCCTGGTCGGGGCCTACACGATCACCGTGACGTCCGCGAACGCCTACGGCAACAGCGCCACCGCGCGGGGCACGGTCTACCTGACGGCCGACTTCATCGCCCAGCTGACCGCCTCCCAGCAG
>CAIWTL010000600.1 GCA_903915555.1 uncultured Micrococcales bacterium
CGTGACGTCGGGGACCCCGTCGTTGTCGTCGTCGGGATCCTCGAGGTCGGGGGTGCCGTCGCCATCGACGTCGCGCTGGGGTTCGGGGGGCGTTCCGCGGTCAGCCACTGGCTTACAGCCGTTGTTGTAGATGGCGATGCCCTCATCGGTCCAGTTGAGGCCGCCATGGAAGCCGGGGATGGGCGGGATGATGTCGCCCCAGTCGCCGCCGTTGCGCTGGTCCGGGGTCCAGACCGGGCCGACGTGGTTGAGGAAGTGATCCCCCTGCCCGCCGGCCCCGTCGACGGAGGACCGGTCGACGGTGATCACGCGGTAGGGGTTGGTCATCGAGTTGGTCCGGTGACAGATCGTCACGTTGTCCTCGCGGCCCTTGACGGCCATGGCCGGCACCGCGAGCGCGGACGCGGACATCGCGACGACGCTGAGGACCGCGAGAGAGGAACGATGGACTGAGAATTTCTTATGTGTATGTGCCACGTTGAGGAGGTTGACACGAGATGCTCAAGGAAGACTCAAGAGAACTTCCAGTCCGGATCAGAGCGCCCGGCGGTCCGGGCACCGCCCCGACCGGTGACAAGGGCCCGGGTGGGAGAATGGGCCGGTGAGTTCTCCCAGCATCACCAATGTGCTCGCGCAGCGCTACGCGTCCGACGCCATCGCAGCCCTGTGGTCGCCCGCGCACAAGATCGTCCTCGAGCGGCGGCTGTGGCTGGCCGTCCTCGCCGCCCAACAGGACCTCGGCATCGATGTCCCGTCGGATGCCGTGGCGGACTACGAGAGTGTTCTCGATTCGATCGATCTGGACTCAATCGCCGCGCGCGAACGAGTGACCAAGCACGACGTCAAAGCCCGCATCGAGGAGTTCAACGCCCTGGCCGGCCACGAGCAGATCCACAAGGGCATGACCAGTCGGGACCTGACGGAGAACGTCGAGCAGATGCAGGTCCGCGAGTCGCTCGCGATCGTGCGCGTGAAGGCGATCGCGTCGCTGGCCATGCTCGCGGATCTCGCCGTGACCTACCGGGATCTGGCCATGGCGGGCAGGTCGCACAACGTCGCCGCCCAGATGACGACCCTGGGCAAGCGCTTCGCCTCGGCAGCCGACGAGTTGCTCGCGGCAGTCGACCGGCTCGATGACCTGATCGAGCGGTATCCCCTTCGGGGGATCAAGGGTCCGATGGGGACTGCCCAGGACATGCTCGACCTTCTCGACCAGGACGCGGCCAAACTGGCGGAACTGGAGGCCCGAGCAGCGCATCACCTCGGCTTCGACCGCGTCATGGACTCGGTGGGTCAGGTGTACCCGCGGTCGTTGGATGCCGACGTCCTGGGTGCACTCGTCCAACTGGCCGCGGCACCCTCGAGTCTGGCCACGACGATCCGACTGATGGCGGGCCACGAACTCGCCACCGAGGGGTTCCAGCCAGGACAGGTCGGATCCTCGGCGATGCCCCACAAGATGAACGCGCGGTCCTGCGAGCGCGTCAACGGCTTCATGGTCCTGCTGCGGGGCTACAACACGATGGCCGCCGACCTCGCAGGATCCCAGTGGAACGAGGGCGACGTCTCGTGTTCGGTCGTGCGCCGCGTGATGCTGCCGGATGCCTTCTTCGCCCTCGACGGGATGTTCGAGACCTTCCTGACCGTGCTGCGCGACTTCGGGGCGTTCCCGGCTGTCATCGGTGACGAGAGGGACCGCTTCCTGCCCTTCCTCGCAACGACCAAGGTGCTGATGGCTGCCGTGCGCCGCGGGGTCGGGCGTGAGACGGCGCACGAGGCGATCAAGGAGAACGCGGTGGCAGTCGCCCTCGCGATGCGCGAGGAGGGGGCGCAGAACGATCTGCTGGACCGGCTGGCCGCCGATCCGAGGCTGGGACTGAGCCGGGCGGAACTCGATGACGCCCTTGCCGACCCGCTCGGGTTCACCGGCGCGGGAGGGGCGCAGGTCGACGCCGTGGTCGCCCGGATCGGTGAACTCGTCCTGCGGAACCCGGGGGCGGCTGCCTACCGGCCCGGCGAGATCCTCTAGGCGCCGGCATGGGGAATCAGCGAGCTCTGGAACTCGGTTCGCCCGGTGCCATGCGCGCCCGGCTCAACTCCCTCGTCCTGTCCGGGCAGAAGGTGGCGACCTTCGGGATCCTCGACGAGTACCGGGAGGTGGGTGAGTCGCCGGAGCGGGTGGGGGAGCGCCTCACGCTGCTCGACGACGACGGAGGCAGCCTCGCGACCGTCGAGATCACCGAGGCCGAGCAGGTGCGACTCGGGGATGTCACGTGGGGGCAGGTCGAGGCCGAAGGCGAGGGCTTCTCGTCGATCGGCGAGTGGCGCGCGGCCCACGAGCAGTTCTGGACCGGTGAGGGCCGCGCGGTGGACGACACCAGCGACCTGTGGTGGACGCGTTTCCGTGTCGTCGACCCCCGGCCCCTGCTGCCACCGCGCCCCACCGCCGGGGACCTCGACCTTCCGGAGGGCTACCAGCACAGCTACGGCGGCAAGGTGCGGGATCTCTTCCGCACCCCCGAGGGACACCTGCTGGTCGTGGCCAGTGACCGCATCTCGGCCTACGACTGGGTGCTGCCCACCCCCATCCTGGACAAGGGTCGCGTCCTCAACCGGATGAGCCTGTGGTGGTTCGAGCAGTTGGCTGATCTGGTCGGGAACCACGTGGTCTCGACGCGGACGCCCGGCTCTGTCGGTGACCGTGGTGTCGTGTGCCGGAGCCTCGACATGCTGCCCGTCGAGTGTGTCGTGCGCGGATATCTCACGGGCTCCGGCCTGGCCGACTATTCGGCCAGCGGGGCGGTGTGCGGGAACGCGCTGCCCCCCGGCCTCACCGACGGTTCGCGGCTGCCCACACCCCTCTTCACGCCCGCCACCAAGGC
>CAIWTL010000601.1 GCA_903915555.1 uncultured Micrococcales bacterium
CGCAGCGCCCGCGTCCAACGGCAGGCCCTGGACCGCTTCGGGGGTCCGGAACTGGCGGAGGCACTCGCCGACTACCGGCGCGAGTACCACCGCTACCTGGAGGTGTCCGGTCGCCTGGCCCAGGCTCTTCGCGAGGATCGCGACAGGTCCGATCGGCTTTCGGCCATGCGCGCCGACCTGGCTGACATCCGCGAGGCCTCCCCGGAGCCCGCCGACGCGGACCTCGACGCGACCATCGGTCGGCTCGCCCACGCAGAGATGCTCCACGACAGCCTCGCCGCCGCGACGGTGGCCCTCGACGACGACGACACGGGTGCGGCCGCACTGCTCGGTACCGCGGCGGCGCAGGTGCAGCGGGCGGCCCAGCACGACGGCTCGCTGAGCGACATCGTCGGACAGTTGCTGGCACTCCAGGAGCAGGTCGCTGATCTCGGCCGTGCCCTGGCGGACCGTACGGCTGGGTCGACTGCCGATCCCGGGGAGCTCTCCCGCCTGCAGGCGCGCAAGTCCTTGCTGGCTCCCCTGCTGCGGCGGTTCGGCCCGACTCCGGGTGACCTCCTGGCGCATCAGGCGGACCTCGAGCGTGAACTAGCCGTCGCCGACGGCGGACAGGACGCGGTGGCCGTGCTGCGCGGCGATGTGGCAGCGGGCCTCGTGGCCCTGGCCGAGCGGGCGGGGCGTCTGACGGAGATCCGGCGGCGCGCTGCTGCGGGCCTTGCCGCGCAGGTGACGGAGGAACTTGCGGGCTTGGCGATGCCGCAGGCCCGGCTGACGGTCAGTGTGGAGCACCGCGACGAACCGGGGGGACTCACGTTGTCGGACGGCGTCACTGTCGCCTTCGGGGAGTCCGGCACCGATGTGGTGCGTTTCCTCCTGGCCCCCCATGCCGGTGCCCCTCCCGCCCCTCTCGGGGACGGCGCGTCCGGTGGTGAGCTGTCGCGCATCATGCTCGCCCTCGAGGTGGTGTTGTCGTCCACGTCCCCGCCCAGTGTCTTCATCTTCGACGAGGTCGACGCCGGGATCGGCGGGCGGACCGCGGTCGAGGTGGGTCGGCGACTCGCACGACTCGCGCGGCACTCACAGGTGCTCGTCGTGACCCACCTCGCCCAGGTCGCCACGTTCGCCGATCAGCACATCGTGGTGCGCAAGAACTCCGACGGGGTCGTCACCGCAACAACGATCACCGAGGTCACGGGTGGGGAGCGGACCTCCGAGCTCTCACGGATGCTGTCCGGCCAGGAGGAGTCCGCGGCTGCCCGGGCACACGCGTCCGAGTTGCTGGACCTGGCAGCACGGGAACGGCGAGCCACCGAGTCGGCGGGGCGGCGCCGGTGAGTGAACGGGAGTCAGTCGGTGACGTCTCGGACGCCGCCGTCACATGGCTGGTCGCGGACGATCCCTGTGCCGCGGTCGTCCTGGGTATCCCCGGGGTCGGCGACAGGCTCACCGACTACAGCCCCAACGGCCACGCGGCGAGGTCCGCAGCGATCCTCGACCTCGCCCGGCGCGCCGGGAACGCCCGGACCGATGACCCGGCCGGCCGCATCGCGCGGGACGTGATGCTCGACCAGTTCCACCGGTGGACCACGGCTGCGGAGGCCGGCGACCACCTCCGGGACGTCAACATCCTGTCCAGCCCGCCACAGCACGTCCGACTCGCTCTCGAGTTCGCTGCGCCCGACCTGCTCGACGGCCTGCTGGCCGACGTCCCGCAGGCCCTGGCCGGATGGCGGGACAGCCTTGCCCTGGGTCAACAGCAGGGCCTGGCCGCCGCCCGGCGCCAAGCGGTCGCCGTCGCCGACCAGCTGGCCACCTACGCCGAGGAGTGGCTGCCCGCCCTGGCTGAGGCGCGTGGCGCCGACAGTTCGGCGGCCGACCGTGCGCGCCAGGGTTTCCGCGACACCGCCACCTGGTTGTCCGACGTCTACACGCCGTCGGCGGCGGAGGAGAACGCGGTGGGGGAGGAGCGCTACACGCGCGGCGTCGCCGCCTACAACGGCGTCGAGCTCGATCTCGACGACACCTTCGCGTGGGGGTGGCATGAAATCGCCGAACTCAGCGCGGACCTACGGTCTGAGGTCGAGCGCTGGCGTCCCGGTGTGCCGATCACCGAGGTCCGGGCGGCGCTGGACGCCGACCCCGCCTACCGGATCGAAGGTGTGGCAGCCCTCCGCGACCACCTGGAGGCTCTCACCGAGCAAGCCACGGCGCGAGCGGACGGGGTCCTGCTCGATCTCGATCCCCGGGTGCGGGAGTGCCGGGTCGAACTGGCTGCCCAGGGAGCGGCCGCCGCCCCGTACTACGTCCCGCCGAGCGAGGATCTGAGCCGGCCGGGAACCACCTGGTATCCGGCGCGGGGAGCGACGGACTTCCCGCGGTGGTGGCTGGAGTCCGTCTGGTTCCACGAGGGTGTGCCGGGCCACCACCTCCAGTTGGGAGCCTTCGCCGCTCAGGACGACATGGACCGCTTCCAGCGCCTCCTGGGCGGTACCTCGGGACACGCCGAGGGATGGGCGTTGTATGCGGAACGGTTGTGCGATGAGCAGGGATGGTTCGACGAGCCGGGGACGCGGATCGGTTTCCTCAGCGCCCAGTTGATGCGCGCGGTCCGGGTCGTCGTCGACATCGGTCTGCACACGGGGCGTCGCATCCCCGACGGACTCCCCGGGGCCCGGCGCCGGATCACCCCGCCGGTCGCCCGCGGGCTGCTCGTCGAGTCCGCCCTGCTCGAGCCGTCCTTCGCGGACAGCGAGGTCGACCGTTACCTGGGGATGCCCGGCCAGGCGATCTCGTACAAGGTCGGGGAACGGGTGTGGCTGCAGGCACGTGACCGCGCGCGCACCTCGCCCGACTTCGACCTCAAGGACTGGCACGCGTACGCCATGCGACTCGGCCCGATGGGGCTGGGTCAGTTCCAGGCGGAGATGGACGGTGCCGACCTCCACTCACCTGCACAGCCCTGACCGATCCAGCGCCCTGCGACACCCCAGCGGGATCGGGGGATGAGGCCACTTCGCTGATAGCCTGGGATTCCATGAGTGGTGGGACCGTCGGGAACTCGACAGCCAAGCATCTGTTCGTCACCGGGGGGGTCGCCTCCTCGCTCGGCAAGGGTCTGACGGCCTCGAGTCTGGGGAACCTCCTCAAGGCCCGGGGCCTCCGGGTGACGATGCAGAAACTCGATCCCTACCTCAACGTGGACCCCGGGACCATGAACCCGTTCCAGCACGGCGAGGTGTACGTCACCGACGATGGCGCCGAGACCGACCTCGATGTCGGGCACTACGAGCGATTCCTGGACACCAACCTCCATGGCTCGGCCAATGTCACCACCGGTCAGGTGTACTCGTCGGTCATCGCCAAGGAGCGTCGCGGCGAGTACCTGGGCGACACGGTCCAAGTGATTCCCCACATCACCAACGAGATCAAGGCGCGCATCCGGCAGATGGCCACCGAGGACATCGACGTGGTCATCACCGAGGTGGGGGGCACCGTGGGCGACATCGAGTCGCTGCCGTTCCTCGAAGCGGTCCGCCAGGTCCGTCACGAGATCGGCCGGGACAACACCTTCTTCCTGCACGTCTCCCTGCTTCCCTACATCGGGCCCTCCGGGGAGCAGAAGACCAAACCCACCCAGCACTCCGTGGCGGCGCTCAGATCCATCGGCATCCAGCCCGACGCCATCGTGCTGCGCTCGGACCGCGACGTCCCCGACGGCATCAAGCGCAAGATCTCGCTCATGTGCGACGTCGACCAGGAGGCCGTCGTGGCCGCGGTCGACGCGCCGTCGATCTACGACATCCCCAAGGTGCTGCACAAGGAGGGTCTCGACGCATACGTGGTCCGCCGGCTGGGGCTGCCGTTCCGGGATGTGGACTGGAACGACTGGGATGGCCTGCTGCGTCGGGTCCATGAGCCCGCCCACGAGATCACGATCGGCCTCGTGGGTAAGTACATCGACCTGCCCGACGCCTACCTGTCGGTGACCGAGGCACTGCGTGCGGGTGGTTTCCACCACGACTGCCGCGTGCGGCTGCGCTGGGTGTCCAGCGATGCCTGTGCCACGCCGGAGGGGGCGGCGGAGGAGTTGGCGGGGCTGGACGCCATCTGTGTCCCCGGGGGCTTCGGGGTGCGGGGGATCGATGGCAAGGTCGGTGCCCTGCGTCATGCCCGCGAGAACGGGCTCCCGGCTCTCGGGTTGTGCCTGGGAATGCAGTGCATGGTCATCGAGTACGCCCGCAACGTGCTGGGCTGGGACGACGCCAACTCGATGGAGTTCGACGAGACCACCGAGTACCCGGTCATCGCCACCATGGCCGACCAGCGCGACGTGGTGGCGGGAGCCCGTGACATGGGGGGCAGCATGCGCCTGGGTCTCTACCCGGCGAAGCTCACCGAGGGTTCGCTCGTCGAGCGGCTCTACAACGCGCCCTACGTCGACGAGCGTCACCGTCACCGCTACGAGGTCAACAACCAGTTGCGACCCCGCCTCACCGACGCGGGCCTCTCGTTCTCCGGGACGTCACCCGACGGGCGACTCGTGGAGTTCGTCGAACTGCCCCAGACCGCGCACCCGTTCTACGTCGGCACCCAGGCCCATCCGGAGTTCCGGTCGCGCCCGACGCGGGCACACCCACTCTTCGCCGGCCTGGTGGAAGCGGCGCTCAAGGCACGACATGAGGACTTCTCCCCGTCGACCACCGGCTCGACGGCCCCGACCGATCTGTGAGCGCTGACCGACCCGTGGGCGATGTCGCCGACAGTTTCCAGCCGTGCCCCGTCGTGGAGCGCCTGGACCGGTTCCAGGGATTGAGGTGGTCGGTCCGCACCGATCACGTTCTGCTTCCGCACGGTGAGACGGTGGTCCGTGACTACGTCGTTCATCCGGGAGCTGTGGGCATCATCGCGCTCGACGAGTCGGAGCGCGTGCTGTTGATCCAGCAGTACCGCCACCCGGTCGGGTTCCTGCTGTGGGAGCCGCCCGCAGGTCTGATGGATCTGCCCGACGAATCGCCGCTGGTCACCGCTCAACGGGAACTCGTCGAAGAGGCAGGGTTGGAAGCCGACGAGTGGCACGTCCTCGCCGACTGGTTCAACTCCCCGGGCGGCATGACCGAGGCCTTCCGGTGCTTCCTGGCGCGGGGAATCCGCGAGGTGCCCGGCGGTCGACCTCCCGGAGAGGGGGAGGAGACCGACCTACCGACTGCCTGGGTCCCACTGGAGGAGGCTGTCCAGTCGGTCCTGAGCGGACGGTTCGCCAATCCGACCACTGTCACCGGGCTGCTGGCCGCGGCAGCGGCGCGGCAGCGGGAGTGGACCGACCTGCGTCCCGCCGACAGTCCGTGGCCCGAGCGGGCAGCGCTCCTCGGTGCCGACCGCGTCGAACTGCCCTGACGACTCACTCCGGATCGAGCGACTCCGCATCGTGGGGTTCGTGGCGGGTACGCCAAGCCCGAACGAGGATGGGGACGCCGAGACCCAGGACCCCGACCACCGTCACCGTCGTCGCCAGCCACGTGGGCGCGCCCAACAGCGCCAGGCCGCCGGCTCCGACGAGGACCAGCAGCAACCACCGCAGTTCCTGACCGTTGTAGCGGCTCGACACTCGGGCTCCGATGAAGACACCGGGAATCTGCCCCAGCATCAGGGACAACAGAACAGATAGGTCGACCTCACCAAGACCCCAGTGCGCGATGGCACCCACGATCAGCATGGGGACGGCCTGGACGAGGTCCGTGCCGACCAGCCGACTCGGCAGCATCGCGGGGAAGAGGATCAGCAGGCTGGCCGCGATCAGGGTCCCGGAGCCGACCGAGGTGAGCCCCACGAGGATTCCGACGACGAGGCCCACGACG
>CAIWTL010000602.1 GCA_903915555.1 uncultured Micrococcales bacterium
CGCAGGGGACTCGACGACGAGGCACTCAGTCGTGAGTTGGACCGCGTTGCCGCTGAGTTCGGCTGGATCGCGGCCGTGGAGTCGGGTGCCGCTTACGACGGGGAGCACTACCGGGCCCGAGTCCTGCTCGACCCACCACCTCGGCCGGATCAGCCGCCGATCACGGTGGATGGGGAGGCGCTTCGGGTGGGTCGCCTGGTCGGGGACTTGGGCAACTACCGACTGTGGAACCGCTACTACTTCATGGCGGTGAGGCATGTCCTCCAGCGCATCATCGACGTCGTGGTCGCGCGCAGTTCCGATCCACTCCTGCAATACGCGACGATCTCCGAGTTGTTGGACTGGCACGTCACCGGCGAGGTCGATCGCGCCACACTTACCGCTCGCCGTGCCGGTTACGTCGCCGTCCTGCGGGATGGTGGCACAGTCCTGATGGTGGGGGAGGCTGCCGCCACGTTGGCCGCGCGCGCACGGGATTCGCAGGATCCCGTGGTGGCGTCATCCAGGCCGGTGGCGGTGAACGGTGACTGTGCGTGCCCGGGGCGCGTGACCGGACGGGTGCGGGTGGTCAGCTTCGTCAGTGACGATTACGAGTCCGCGGTCGCCGACTTCCGCCCCGGGGAGATCCTGGTCACCGGCATGACGCGACCCCAGATCGCGCATCTGTGCGGACTGGCAGCGGGCATCATCACTGATGAAGGTGGCATCACGTGCCATGCGGCTGTGATCGGCCGCGAGACGGGCACTCCCACCCTGGTGGCGACGCACGACGCGACAACCGTGCTGCGAACGGGAGACTTGGTGTACCTCGATGCTCGGGCGGGTCTGGTGAAGATTCTGGCCAGACATCAGGGCGTGCAGGTTGCCGACTACTCCTTGGCCCCGTGATGCGGGCGCAGGACATGGATGTCTCCGCGGTGGATGCTCCCGTGTCTTTGGACATGTCTCTGCCCGGGAGCAAGAGCCTCAGCGTGCGTATGCTGCTCCTCGCCGCGCTGGCAGATGGGCCTTCCCGATTGACGGGTCTCCTGCCGGGTGCCGACACCATTGCGACGCTACGCGTGCTCAGGGCGCTCGGGTCGGATGTCCGCATCGAGCCCAGGGGGGGACTCGACACGGTGACCGTGAGAGGTGTCGCAGGGCAGTGGAGTGTGCTGGGCGGTGAACTGGACGTCGGCGAGTCGGCCACTCTCGCGCGCATGCTGACGGCGATCCTTTCGGCCGGTTCCCAGGGCGGAGACTGGGTCCTGGCAGGTGGTCCGGGGCTCTCCCGCCGCTCGCTGTCGACCTTGTTCGAGACACTGCGCACAGTTGGAGGCCGGATCGAGCCGTTGCTGGGTCCCGGGCAGCTGCCTGCTCGCGTCGGCGGTGATACATCGCTGTATCCGTGGCTCACGGTGCGGGCCACACACACCAGCCAGGACGTCAGTGCCGCCATGATGGGGGCCGTAGCCTCCGGCCGCACAACGATGATCCGGGTCGTCGATCGACGGGTGCACCTGGGGTACGTGCGGATGACGATCGATGCTCTTGCGTCCTTCGGCCATGTGGTCGATGTCCTCGGTCCCGACGGCTACGTGGTTCGGCCCGCAACCAACGCCGCCGGCCGCAACCTGGCCATCGAACCGGACGTCTCGACTGCTGCCTACCCTGCCGCTCTGGCCGCATTGACGGGAGGGCGTGCACGCATTGGCGGGTTTCCCGTCGACAGCAGTCAGCCCGACGCACAGTTCCTCTCCGTGCTGGAACGTATGGGATGCTCCCTCATCCGAGAGGCGGACGCGGTCGTCGTCGTAGGTCCGCTCGCGTTGCAGGGGGGGTTCCGGATCCGGATGAACGGTATGGCCGACCAGGTGCCCACCCTGGTGGCGCTCGCGGTTTTTGCCGATAGCCCGATCGAGATCTGCGACGTAGCGCGAGTGCGCGGTCATGAGTCCGACCGACTCGTGTCGCTCGGTGCCGGCCTGGCCGCCATGGGGGTGGAAAGCGTCGTGCTTGACGATGGAATCCGTGTCGTCCCCGGACGCCCGATCCGTGCCACTGTCGACCCGCGCCATGACCACAGAGTGGCCATGGCGTTGGCGCTCATCGGTGCCGCTGGTGACGGTGTTCGGATTCGACACCCCGGATGCGTGACGAAGTCCTTTCCCGGGTTTTTCGGCATGCTGACGGCGGCGGGGGCTGTGGTCAGCACCGTGGGCGAGGACACTGTTCGGGCGGCGAAGGAGGACCTGTGTCAGCAACCGTGACCGTGAGCAATGGCAGGCTGGAGGTCACTTTCGGTGGCCTGGACCGGCTATGGGAACTGAAATCGCAGCTGAGCGTCCCACTGGCGGAGGTGACGGACGTCGACGTTCTCCGGCCGTCGGACATCGGCACCGGTCCGTTCTCGAAGATCTACGGCAAGGGCGCCGGCCCCGATCATTCGTCCGGGGTGTTCAAGGGTGCGGACGGTACTGAACTGTGGTCCGTCCATGGGGAGGAGGAAGTGCTCGTCGTCAAGGTTGCCGATGACAAGTTCTCCCGGCTCGTCCTCGGCGTGGCCGACCCACAGGCAGCTGCGGACGCCATCCGCCGCGGCTCGGACTGAACCCTCGTGGGGATGGAACTCCTGATCGTCCCCGAGGCCTCGGCGCTCGGGTAGTCCATCCCAGACAAAGCATTCCGGCAGCACGACGATCTTTGGTTGACCTCACCTGTGACGGTGACCCTCCGAGATGCCGCTAGCATCCCTGCCGGTTGGGTTGCTGAAGGGCCGTGTCGGACTCGTCGATGGCCTGGTTGACCCGGGCGATCGCGGCGGGATCGTTGGTGATCGCGGTGCTCCATGGCAACTTCAGCGCGTCGGATTGGTAGATGGTGTGGAGGAGCGGGGCCTCCCAGCAGGTGCGCCACGGGATGATGGAGTCCGACGTATCGGTCGCCCACGCACTGAACCGCGAGACGGTCCCGTCATAGGGCCAGACCGTGGGATCGCCCCCCTTCGCCTTCAGATAGGTGCCCCCCAGCAGGGTGACCGGGATACCGTCCAGTACGTTGCCCTGGGCCGCGCTCCAGCCCTGTGGCCCCGACAGGTACTTCATCGTGTCCTCACGATTCAGGCCCTTGTCGTATTCATCGACGAACGGGATCCAGTCCTTCAGGGCCTTCTTGCAGTAGGAGTTCCCCTTGCAGGTGGCGAGATCGATCTCGCCGACGGTGTAGCGGCCGGGCACCGACCCCTCGTTGGGGGTTGCCATGGCGGTGAGAGAACGGATCGTGATCGGCGAGTCCGTGTTCTTGAGCACCCAGATCGCCGAACGGCTCCACAGGCCGCCGTTGGAGTGGCCCACAAGGTCGACGTCGGTGACGCCGTACTCGGAGTTGAGGTAGCTCAGGAATCTCGCCAGCCGCTCCCCTCCTGCGGTGATGTCGCCGGTGGACAGGATGGTCATTGTCTCGGGCAGCACGATCGGGCAGTCGGCGAACGGCCCCAGGCTGTCGGCCGGCGGCTCCTGCACCGGACCCCACGTGTCCATCACCGGTGCCGTGTAGACCTGCTTGCCCGCCGCGAGGAGGCCCGCGCGCAGTTCGGTGTCCGTGTTGCCTGCCGCGAGGAACCCATCGCCGTCCTTGCACGCCTGTGTCGGGGTAGTGAAGGGACTTCGCGTCGCACCCCCGGACACGATGACCACGGCACGGCCCCCCTGGGAGTCCCCAGGCGCCTCGGAGGAAGGCGCGGTGGAGGAACAGGCGGGCAGGAG
>CAIWTL010000603.1 GCA_903915555.1 uncultured Micrococcales bacterium
CGAACGACCACGCCACGCCGAACGACCACGGAGGACCCGTTGGACATCACCGAGACCCTGGACGCCCTCTCCGAGGTGATCGCGTCGGCCAAGCCGCGCGCCCTGGGAGGCGGAGCGATCATCGACCGGGATCAGGCCGCCCAGCTCGTGGACCAGGCCCGGGCCATGTTGCCCGAGGAGATCAGGCAGGCACATGGTGTGCTGGCCGAGCGGGACGCGGTGATCGGCGACGCCCAGGTGGAGGCCGACCAGATCCGCGTCGATGCGCGCGAGTACGCCCAGCAGTTGGTGTCGCAGGACGAGATCACCCGAGCCGCGCGGGCTGAGGCCGACGGGATCCTCGTGGACGCCCAGACCGAGGCGGACCGTCGCCGCGCCGAGGCGGATGCCTATGTGGACGCCAAACTGGCCTCGTTCGAGGGTGTCCTGCAGCGGACGATGGAGGCGGTGCAGAACGGCCGCCAGAAGTTGGCGGGCGCCATGGCCGAGCCGGGGGAACCGTTGCCCCATGAATGAGGAGCACCCCCTCCTGATCGACACCCGGTCGCTTCCGCGCCAGCCAGGTGCCTCGCGGCGGTTGACCGCGACGGTCACCCCCGACTCCGATATCGGCAACGAGGTCGTCGCCGTGGCCGACCGTCCGGTCGAGGTCGACGTGCTCCTGGAGTCGGTCCTGGACGGGATCCTCGCCACCGGATCCGCTGACATCGAACTCACCGGGGAGTGTGTTCGGTGTCTCGATCCCCTGACCTCACCGCTTCCCGTCTCCTTCCGTGTCTTCTTCACCTACCCCGGTGCGGAGGCCGTGGCCGAGGATGACGACATCGTCCCGCTGGACGGCCACATACTCGATCTGCGACCGGCATTTCGCGATGCCATGGTCTTAGCCCTACCCTTGAGTCCTGTGTGTCGGGTCGACTGCCCCGGCCTGTGTGCCGATTGCGGTGCCCGGCTGGACGACGATCCCGGGCACGCCCACGAACGCAGCGACCCTCGGCTTGCCGTGCTGGAGCAGTTGCGTGAGGACCTCAGCCGGGAAACCGGAGACGAAGGAGACTGATCATGGCCGTCCCCAAGCGGAAGATGTCGCGGTCCAACACGCGTTCGCGGCGCTCGCAGTGGAAGGCAGCCCCCGTGTCGCTGACCAAGTGTGACCGGTGCGGTTCCGCCAAGTTGCCGCACACCGCGTGCCAGACCTGCGGCACCTACAACAAGCGTTCAGTCCTCGACGTGTGACCGGCGACGCCGCGCCCCGCGACCCGCAGCGGTTGTGTGCCGCGCTCGGCGTCGAGGTCCCCCCGGATCTGCTGCTCGAAGCGCTGACTCATCGGTCCTATGCCTACGAGGCAGGTGGGCTGCGTCCCAACGAACGTCTCGAGTTCCTCGGCGATGCCGTACTGGGACTCGTGATCACCGACGCGCTGTTCCGGCGCAACCCGGACCTGCCGGAGGGCAGACTCGCCAAGATGCGCGCCGCCATGGTGAGCGCGAAGGCTCTCGCGGATGTCGCCCGCGAGGTCGATCTGGGGCGGTATCTCCTGCTCGGCAAGGGGGAGGACGCCACCGGCGGACGGGACAAGACGTCGATCCTGTCGGACACGCTCGAAGCGGTGTTCGGCGCCGTGTACCTCGGTTGTGGTCTGCCGATCGCCACCGACCTGATCGAACGGCTGATGACACCCATTCTCGACGCGACCGAGCAGTTGGACGCCGAGTTGGACTGGAAGACCAGCCTGCAGGAGCTCACCTCGCAGCGGGACCTCGGCGTTCCCCAATACGTCGTGGCGGAGTCCGGACCTGACCACAGCAAGGTGTTCACGGCCCGCGTGAGGCTCTCCGACGGTCTGCACGGTGATGGGCAAGGCCCGACGAAGAAGGATGCGGAGCAACAGGCTGCCCGAGCCACCTTCATCGAACTCAGTGGGGACAGCGGGTCGTCCTGATGCCCGAACTCCCGGAGGTCGAGACCGTTCGGCGGGGACTCGAGGAGAAGATCGCCGGGCGGGAACTCGGTCCGGTCGCCGTGGCCCACCCCCGGACCGTGCGCCGGCAACCCGGCGGTGCCGGGCAGTTCGCTGCCGACGTCCGCGATGTGACCGTGTCCACGGTCCACCGCAGGGGCAAGTACCTGTGGCTGGTGTTCGACGGCAGCGACCGTGTGCTGGTGGCCCATCTGGGGATGAGCGGACAGTTCCGCATCGTCGAGGATGAGCCCGGCCACGATCCACACGCGCGTGCCTGGTGGCCGCTGACGGGCGGTGGGAATCTCGTGTTCCGCGATCAGCGCACGTTCGGGTGGCTGATGTCCGACCAGCTGGCCGGAGACGCACCCGGAGTGGTGGCCCACATCGGACATGACCCTTTCGAGGAGGGTTTCGATCGTCCTGCCGCCGTTCGGGCCCTGCGCCGCAAGCGCAGCGGGATCAAGCGGGTCCTGCTGGATCAGACCGTCGTCTCCGGCATCGGCAACATCTACGCCGACGAGGCGCTCTGGCGGGCCCGCATGCACCCCGAGCGACGCGCCGACCGCCTCGATCGGGCTGCCGCGGAGCGGGTCCTCGTGGCGGCCGAGACGGTCATGTCCGAGGCCATCGAGGCCGGCGGTACCTCGTTCGACCCCCTCTACGTGGCGGTCAACGGGGAGTCGGGCTGGTTCGAGCGCAACCTCGAGGTCTACGGCCGGGACGGCGAGCCCTGTTCCCGCTGCGGAGCAACGATCGTGCGGGAGCGGTTCACCAACAGGTCGTCGCACCGCTGTCCGCGGTGCCAACCTGCTCCCCGCCGCTCCTGACCCCCGCCACCGGGGTGCGCGCGGCCAGGACGGCTCCGCGCTGAACCGTCCCGGTGGGCCACGAGGGGATGGCACACTGGCTGTGTGGGTTTCCCGCGGCCGCGGTCCGGGAACATGAGGGGTCTACGTCGGGCGTCCGCCCGCGTGCGAAAGGTGAGGGGTAGGGCTCATGGCCAAGGCGTTGTACGGCCACATGGTGGCCGCCGACCGGCGACTCGTCGCGGAGGTCGCCACGCTGCGTCGGCGGGTGGCCGATCTCGAGGCCCTCGTCGAGCGGCTCGAACTGGAGCGCTCCCTGGACCTCACCCTCGACCCCGTCCTCGATGACGACCTCCTGACGTCGGCCTCCCGCTGAACCGACCCCCATCGTCCCCGCGCGCCGTTGCGCGGTGGGGAACAGGTCGCGGGTTAGCCTGCAACGTCACCGTTCCG
>CAIWTL010000604.1 GCA_903915555.1 uncultured Micrococcales bacterium
CTCACGTGCCTGCATGACCGTGCGCACGCTCTCGGTGGGTTCGATCTCGAACGCGAGTTTGACGACCCCGTCCTCGAGTTCCTGCGCCACGCGGTACCCCGCGCGGGAGAAGGTCGCGGTCATCCGCCGGTTCTGCGGGAGCACGTCGGCCACGAATCTGCGGAATCCGCGTTCCCGTGCGGCGACGGCGAGATGTTCGAGGAGGACCGAACCCAGCCCGCGGCCCTGGTAGTCATCGCGCACGGTGAAGGCGATCTCCGCGTCGGTGGGACTGACGCGGTCGTAGCGACCGACCCCGACGATCTCACCGGCCACGGTGGCCACGAGTCCGACCCGGTCGACGTGATCGACGTGGGTGAACCGTCGGACGTCCTTGTCGGTCAGCTCGGGATACGGGGCGAAGAACCGGTAGTAGATCGTCTCCGGGGACAACTGGGAGTGGAACAGTCGGAGGCGGTCCTCGTCATCGGGGGTGATGGGGCGCAGGTGGACGACGCTGCCGTCGCCCAACACGGCGTCGGCCTCCCATTGCTGCGGATACGCCGTGTCGTCGTCTGCCACAGACGACACGCTAGCGAGGGTCCCGGGCCTTTGCCGGGTCCCGGGTGCCTACCCTGTACCTGGTCCGCCACACGTCGGGCGATGCACACCGGGAGGTCGTATGGCACGGGGACGCAAGGAGTCTCCACCCCCCGGGGAGTCGATCCTGGATGTCGATGTCACCTCGGAGATGCAGGACTCCTTCCTGGAGTACGCCTATTCCGTCATCTACTCCCGCGCCCTCCCCGATGCCCGCGACGGCCTGAAGCCCGTCCAACGGCGCATCCTGTTCCAGATGGCCCAGATGGGGTTGCGACCCGACCGGGGGCACGTCAAGAGCGCCCGCGTCGTCGGCGAGGTCATGGGTCGCCTGCACCCACATGGCGACGGCGCCATCTACGACGCGCTCGTCCGCATGGCCCAGCCGTTCAGCCTGCGCCTGCCCATGGTCGACGGTCACGGCAACTTCGGCTCCTCGGACGACGGACCGGCCGCGATGCGATACACGGAATGCCGCCTCGATCACCCCGCACTCGACATGACGGCCTCCCTGGACGAGGACACCGTGGACTTCGAGGCGAACTACGACGGTCGGGAGATGGAGCCGGTCGTGCTGCCCGCCGCCATCCCCAACCTGCTGGTGAACGGGGCGGCCGGCATCGCAGTGGGTATGGCGACCAACATGGCGCCCCATAATCTCGGAGAGGTCGTGGCGGCGGCCAGACACCTGCTGAAGCATCCGAACGCGCGGGTGGACAGCCTCATCAAGTACGTCCCGGGGCCCGATCTGCCCACCGGGGGCCTGATCGTGGGGCTCGACGGCATCCGGCAGGCCTACGAAACCGGCAAGGGATCGTTCCGTATGCGTGCCACCACACGCATCGAGCAGGTCACTCCCCGCCGACAGGGGATCGTCGTCACGTCACTGCCGTACTCGGTGGGTCCGGAGCGGGTGATCGAACGCATCAAGGACCTCGTGGTCGCGAAGAAGCTGCAGGGGATCAGCAACCTCACCGACCTCACCGACGCCGAGCACGGCCTCCGGCTCGTGATCGAGGTCAAATCGGGCTTCAACCCCCAGGCGGTACTGGCCAAGCTCTACCGGCTCACCCCTCTGGAGGAACAGTTCTCGATCAACAACGTCGCGCTGGTCGACGGGCGACCGCAGACACTCGGCCTCAAGGAGTTGTTGCAGGTCTACCTCGACCACCGTCTCGAGGTCGTGCGCCGGCGCTCGGAGTTCCGCCGGACGAAGGCCTCCGAGAGACTGCACCTGGTCGAGGGACTGCTGATCGCCATCCTCGACATCGACGAGGTGATCACCATCATCAGGGGCAGCGACGACACCGCGATGGCGCGCCACCGCCTGATGGCTGCCTTCGACCTCACGGAGATCCAGACGAACTACATCCTCGAGATGCCACTTCGGCGGCTGACCAAGTTCTCCCGGATCGAGTTGGAGGCGGAGTCCGAGGCACTGAAGTCCACCATCGACGAACTTTCACGCATCCTCGATGATCCCGAGGTCCTGCGCCGGGTCGTGTCCGACGAGTTGGCCGAGGTGGCCCGTCTGCACGGCGACGCCCGCCGGACCATCCTCCTCGAATCGGACGGCGCCGATGCCATCGCCGCCGCCGACGAACCCCTCGAGGTCCCCGACGCTCCCTGCTGGGTGCTGTTGTCCAACACGGGACTGTTGGCCCGCAGTGACGGCGTGGAACCACCGCCCGGGGAGGGGCCGCGGGCCAAACACGACTGCATCGTGTCCGCAGTGCGGGCGACGACCCGTGGCCAGGTCGGGCTCGTATGCTCCGATGGCGTCCTCCGCAAGGTCTCGGTCCTCGAACTGCCCGCGCTGGCCCAGACCTCGACGGCGCCCGCACTGTCGGGCGGGACCCCGGTCGGGGCGCTGACCGACATGCCCAAGACGGTCACCGTGGTCGGCGTGACCGGACTGTCGGACACCATCGCGATGGCCACGACCACGGGCACCGTCAAGCGGACGACCGTCGAGGACGTTCCGTCGAAGACCGAGTTCGACCTCATGAAACTGGCGCCCGGCGACCGGGTGGTGGGCGCCGCAACAGCTGCGGACGAACGCCATCATCTGATGCTCATCAGCAGGCATGGGCAACTCCTTCGCTTCCCGACGAAACTCGTACGCCCACAGGGCCGCAGCGCGGCAGGGATGGCGGGGCTCAAGCTCGCCGACGGCGACGAGGTCGCGTTCTTCGGTGTGGTGGACCCGGCCTCGGACTCCGTCGTCGTCACCATCGCCGGAGGTTCGGACTCCCTGCCCGGAACCGCTGCCGGCACCGGGAAGGTGACGCCGGCGAAGAACTACCCGGCGAAGGGCAGAGGCACCGGGGGCGTTCGATGCCACAAGTTCCGCAGTGGCGAGGACCAGTTGATCCTCGCCTGGTGCGGACCTCAGCCCGCACGTGCCGCCACCGCCAACGGCGCACCGGTGGACCTGCCCGAGCCCGATCCACGCCGAGACGGAACGGGGAGCCCGCTGGCCTCCCCGGTGGCGGCCGTCGGCGCACCCGCCACAGCCCACGGTGGATAGCGCCATGGATGCGCATGACTCCGCCCTCGACGGGACAGCCGCGCCGACCACGATCAGGCAACAGTGTCGAAGGATGGGCGGGTCTTGGCCCCCACATCACGGGGGTCGCCTCCCATTCACCGGTGAACCACGTCGACCACAGGGTTTCGGACCCAGGGGCCGCTCCGTCCACCCGGCGCATGAGTACCCTGCCCCTATGGCTGTCGAATCAGGCAAGACACAACTGGGTGCTCCGCTGCCGGACCTCGTGCTGCGGGACGTCGACGGCGC
>CAIWTL010000605.1 GCA_903915555.1 uncultured Micrococcales bacterium
GCCAAGTACCTCGCGGCCAACGTCGCGACCCTCGCCGTCGGTGGCCGGCTCGTCGTCATCGGACTGCAGGGCGGTATCAGAGCAGAGGTGGACCTCGCCGCACTCCTGGCCCGGCAGGGCGCCATCCACGCCACCTCCTTGCGCAGCCTTTCCGTGGCCGCCAAGTCCGAGATCTGTGGGCGCGTCGTCGCAGAGGTCTGGCCACTCGTCGCGGCCGGGAGGATCGTCCCGGTGGTGGACCGGGTCCTCCCGCTGTCCCAGGCGGCTCAGGCGCAGCAACTCATGGCCGACAGCGGCCATGTCGGGAAGATTCTCCTGACCCCTGACCTTTGACGTAGTACTCGAGTAGGGGCCTCGCGACGGTCGGGCCAGGAGGCGCTTTGACCGATCGGGAGTTCGTTGGCTATTCTGGACAACCGTGCCCGGCGAACGCTGGGGACGCACCGGGAACCTGGTTCCCGTGGTTGATCGCCGGATCACATGAAATATGTGTGCCGGTTCCCGCTCCGGGGGACATCTGGGGGCGGGGGACCACGGATCGGACCGGACCTGGGAGACCAACCCACGATTCGGATTGAGTCGTGCTGCCGCCCGGGCAGTGCGACACACCCGACCTCGGGGGTGGGACGAATCGGACACCCGAGGAGTCCCGACCATGCACGAAGAGCCGACTGGAGAACAGGTGCCCACAATCCAGCAGCTGGTCCGCAAGGGCCGCCAGGACAAGGTCGCGAAGAACAAGACGCCCGCGCTGAAGGGCAGTCCGCAGCGCCGCGGCGTCTGCACCCGCGTCTACACCACCACGCCGAAGAAGCCGAACTCGGCGCTTCGCAAGGTGGCCCGTGTGCGTCTCTCCTCCGGCATCGAGGTGACGGCCTACATCCCGGGCGTGGGTCACAACCTGCAGGAGCACTCGATCGTGCTCGTGCGCGGTGGTCGTGTGAAGGACCTGCCCGGCGTCCGCTACAAGATCGTGCGCGGCTCGCTCGACACCCAGGGCGTCAAGAACCGCAAGCAGGCGCGCAGTCGCTACGGAGCCAAGAAGGAGAAGGGCTGATGCCTCGCAAGGGACCCGCTGACAAGCGCCGCATCGTCGCCGACCCCGTCTACGACTCGCCGCTGGTGACCCAGCTGGTGAACAAAGTCCTCCTGGACGGCAAGCGTTCCACCGCCCAGCGCATCGTGTACGGCGCGCTGGAAGGAACCCGTACCAAGACCGATATCGACCCGGTGACGACCCTGCGCCGCGCTATCGACAACGTGAAGCCCACCCTCGAGGTGCGTTCGCGCCGTGTGGGTGGCGCCACCTACCAGGTGCCCGTCGAGGTGCGGCAGGGCCGCTCCACGACGCTGGCACTGCGCTGGCTCATCACCTACGCCCGGCAGCGCCGCGAGCGCACGATGACCGAGCGCCTCATGAACGAGATCCTCGACGCCTCCAATGGCCTCGGCGCCGCAGTGAAGAAGCGCGAGGACACCCACAAGATGGCCGAGGCCAACAAGGCCTTCGCCCACTACCGCTGGTAACCCCGGACCGAGAAGAACTGACGGAGAACTGACGTGGCAACCGACCTGGCCGATGTCCGCAACATCGGGATCATGGC
>CAIWTL010000606.1 GCA_903915555.1 uncultured Micrococcales bacterium
CGATGGGCCTTCTGCAAACGGCCCGAGACGTTGCAGGAAGGGCTGGACCGTCTGGCGTCCGGGCTGTCGGACCGTTGAGCCGGCAGCTCCGGAGGCCCGAACGGCGAGCGCGCCCGCCAGGTAGCCTGCGACACGAGGCCTGGCGGACGTCGACGGACCTGGAGGAAGCGCGATGGACACGATCGAGGTGGGTGTCACCGGAATGACGTGTGGGCACTGCGTCAACGCGGTGACCGAGGAAGTGAGTGCACTGCCGGGGGTCGAGTCGGTCGAGGTCGATCTCCGACCGAACGCGGTGTCGCTGGTGCGGGTCGTGGTGGACGGTGAGATCCCGCCCGGGACGCTCGCCGCGGCAGTGACCGAAGCCGGCTACGAACTGGCGGACCCAGCTGGCTGATCGGGCCGACTGATCGGGCCGGTTCATGAGGCAACCACGGGCTGATCGGCCCGGCGCCACTGCCACAGTCCGAAAACCACACCGAGTACCCCCACCAGAACGGCCCACTCGAGGTAGGTGGCACTCATGGCCGCCTGGGTCGTGCCACCCAGCGCCTCGATCGACGCCGCGGCAGCGACCACGCCGATACCGCCTGTGGTGACCATGACCGTCAGCAGCACCCCGGCCGCAGCACCGGCCTGAGCAGGTGGGACCACCGACTGAACGGCGATGTTGCCGAACTGGAAACCCAGACCCAGAAAGAAGGAGGCCAGCCCCATCAGGATCAGGTAGGCGACGAGGTTCTGCGTGACGGCCAGTGTGGCCAGGCATGCCGCCCCCGCGAGCATCCCCACCGTCATCACCCGCTGTCCCGGGAAGCGGGGCGCCAGCCGTCCGCTCACCGGACCACCCACCGACAATCCGACCGCGGCCGGGATGAACAGCAGCCCGGCGGTGAGACCCGACAGACCCCGGGTCTGCTGCAGATACAGGGTGGCGACGAAGATCATGACGCACAGTCCTGCGTTGGCGATCGTCGCAGCGATGACGAGGGCGGTGAACCGCTGGTTGCGCCACAGTTCCCGAGGCAGGATCGGCCACCTGCAGCGACCTTCCCGGACGACGAATCCGACCAGTGACACGCCCGCGACCACCGCCGGGAATACGGTGAGCCAGAACGACCCGGGCGACGTCGACAGATCGTCGAGTGCCAACGAGAGCCCCGCAACCAGCAGGGCGATCAGAGTGATGCCACCGAAGTCGAGGTCGCGGATCCGCTTGCCGACCAGCGCCGGATCGCGCTGCTCCCGCATATGGTACCACCCCCATACGACCCCGAGAGCGGCGATGGGGACGTTGACGAAGAACACCCACCGCCAGCCGATCGTCGACGCGAACAGGCCGCCGATGATCGGCCCGGCGGCTGTACCGATGCCCGCCACCCCACTCAGGAAGCCCAGCACCCGAGGCCGTTCCTCGTCGTCGGTGGCGTTGCTGACCAGGGCGAACGACACCGGGAAGTACATGCCGGCTCCGAGGCCCTGAACGATCCGTGCCGCGATGACGAACCCGGCGCTGGGCGCCAGCCCGCACAACAACGATGCGATGCCGAAGATGGACAGTCCGATGAGGACGACCTTCTTGCGGCCGACGAGGTCCGCGAGCCGGCTGCCGGGGATCATCGCAATCCCCAGGGCGATCATGTAGGCGCTCACCGACCACTGCAGATTCTCCGGCGTGCTGCGCAGGTCCTCGGCCATGGCGGGTAGTGCCAAGGCAAGGGCGAAGTAGTCCAGCTGCACACAGATCAGCGCGATGGCGATCGCCCCGAAACGGCGCAGGATGTCCGCCGTCGTCGACATCTCGCCTCTCCTCGTCGAATCCCGTCGCCCTGCTCAGCCCGGCAGGTCCACCACTCCGATCGAGGAGGTGGTGAGACTGCCGAGGTAGAGGCGGCCGTTGTGCTCCCGCACGCCGGTGACCATGTAGAAGTCGTCGTCGGTGCCGTAGAGGTCGTGGACGAGGGTCCCGTCGCTGTCCACCGCTCGCACCCAGACGATCTTGTCAGGCTTGGGATGCAAGACCTCCGGGAGGGCCCAGATCAGCTTGCGGGCCAGTGGAATGGAGCTGGTCCGGTCCAGGGCTGCCTTGCGCAGGCTGGCCATGGCGATCCAGATCAATCCGTCGGATCCGATCGACAGGTTGTCCGGGAACGCCGGAAGGATGTCCCCGAACACCTCGGAGGCACCGCGGCGCGGGCCGGTGAGCCACAGTCGTGTGAGCTCGTAGGAGCCCGTCTGCGCCACCACGACGTAGGACTCGTCGGGGGCCAGCGCGACGCCGTTCGCGAAGTGCAGCCCGTCCAGGAGAACGTCGACATCGCCGTCGGGCGTGCGACGCAGCAGTCGGCCCGTCCCCGAGTGCTCGATGAGGTCCGCGGTGTAGTACTCGAGATCGAACCGCTGGGTCGAGTCGGAGAAGTAGATGGTTCCGTCACCACCGACGGCAGCGTTGTTGCAGATCCGCAGATCGTGCTTGCCCCGGGGAACGAGTGTCCGGATCGCACCGGAGGCCGCGTCGAGCAGCAGCAGACCCTGTTCGGCGTCACACACGACGATGCGCCCGTCGATGTACTCCTCGATGCCGAGCGGACGACCGGAGGTGTTGGCGACGACGTCGATGCGGCGCCCGTCAAGGGTCATGCGCAGGATCCGACCGTCCTCGACCCCGGTGTAGAGGTGGCCACCGACGATGAGGGTGTCCTCGGGACCGGATCCGGGGACACGCAGCCGCCGGACCTCACCGAGGGGTCGGGGGTCCGGTCCTTTCGGCGCCGGGGTTGGGTGCCACGGGACGGGCGAGATCTTGGGGCGTCCGAACACGAGCGATTCCTCTTCCGTCAGCGCCGGAGTCGTCCGGCCACTCACCACACCGTAGGCGGTGGGAAGGCCGATCAGCAGCACTCGCGACGGTGGGGTGACCGCAGGTCTGACCCGACGGTGCGGGTCCGATCTCTGGGTCAGGTTCGAGGGTCGACGACAGAGCGGACGGTGTCAGCCGGCCCACCACCGGGTCGAGGCCACGATCTCATCGGCCGACATGCCGGCCGTCCGCCGGACCTCGGCCTCCCGACTCTCCGCGATGGTGCGGTGCAGGTCCTCACCCATCGCCGACGCCAACACGGGATCCGCCCGGAAGGCAGCCACCGCCTCCGTCAGCGTGCTGGGCAGCCGCTCACAGTCGGACAGCCCCGGGTCTCCCACCACGGGCTCCGGCAGTTGTTCGACGACGTCCCCGCTGAGGGTGGCCGAGGCGACCGCGAGCACACAACCGACGAACAGGTAGGGGTTGGCCATGAGGTCAGCGTTCTTGACCTCGACGTTCGCGGCCTGCGGGTCCAAGGCAGGGACCAGCCGGATCGGGGCCTCGCGGTTCTCGACACCCCACACCCGGTACACGCCCGCCCACTCGTTGGGCCGCAGTCGGAGGTAGGACACCGAGGCGGGAGCCGTGATGGCGAGGAGTCCCGGGAGGTGCGCCACGAGTCCCGCGACCACGTGCTCGCCGTCCGGTGCCAGTCCACCGGGCCCCTCGCCGCCACCGAACAGTGGGTGCCCCGCGCGGGACAGCGAGAAGTGCAGGTGACCGCCGTTGCCCGTCAGGTCCGGCGTCACCATGGGGCTGAACGACGCCCGCAGGCCATGGGCGTCGGTGACAGTGCCGATCGCCAGCTTCGCGAGCACCACCTCGTCGGCGGCGGTCAGGGGATCGCGGGTCGGCAGCGCGACCTCGAACTGACCGGGCGCGTACTCGGGGTGGAGCTGCTCGACGGGGATGCCGCACTCGTCCAACGCGGTGATGACGTCACGGACGTAGTCATGGCGCGCGAGGATGCGGCGCGCACCATAGGGACCACCGTCCGTGCCGGGCGTGAACCCGTCATCGGGCAGACCGACCGACCACTCGATCTCGAACCCGGCGCGCGCGGATGTCCCGGTGGCGGCCAGTTGCGCGATCATGCGCTTGGCGAAGAGCCGCTGGTCCAGTGGATACGGCGAGCCGTCCGGGTAGGTGCGGTCGACCGGTGCCCACGCGAACCCGGGAGCGCCGCCGAGCGTCCGCAGGACATCGACGTCGGGGTGCAGTCGCAGGTCACCGTCGGGCCGCGCCAGGGACTGCAGCGGGTCGATCCCCCCGCCCAGGTCGAAGGCATCGGACACCGGCGACAGCCCCACGCCGTGACTCGCCGCGTGGGACAACCGCTGGATCGGGACGGTCTTCGCCACCGTGGCCCCGCAATGGCTCACGGACGTCGCGATGACCGCGGTGACGGCTTCCTTCTCCACTGGGCCGCTTCCCGTCAGCGGAACAGCGACAACTGGTAGGGCAGGTCGGCGAGCACGGCCGGCGGGTAGGCGGCCGGGTACTGGAAGTAGGCGCCGGGGATGGGCGCGTTGAGTACGACCGGGGCCGCCACGGCATTCGGCGGATACTGCGGGGGATTACCGCCGGAGCTCCCACACGCCCCCGGGAAGGGCGGCTCCACGGACCCGTTGCAGGCACTCTGGTACTGGACGATTCCGGACGGCAGCCATCCATTGCCGAGGCTGACGTTGAAGGCCCAGAAGTTGCTGTTCGCCCACATGGTCAGCTCCGCGGGGAACGCCGGCGGATCCGTGATGCCGCCCAGGTTGTCGGGGTTGTTGCCGGACCCCAATCCACCGAGGAGACCCGCCCCGCCCCCCAAGGATCCGAACTGGGGGGACGACCCGGCGTCGTACTCGCCCCACTGGTCATCGCTCCACGGAGTGCCCGACAGGAAGTAGTTGACCGTCGGGATGGACCACGAGTAGTTCCCCTGCTGGTCGGCGACTCCCCGTGCCGAGAGGGCCAGGACGTTCGGATTCACCCCGGGCCAGGGGGTCGTCGCTCCCGCGTTCACCTGGGTGATGAGTTCCGGGACCATCGAGTTGCCTGTCGTCGGATCGGTCGGCAGCCCGGAGCCGGTGGTTGTCCCGGTGACGTCCGTGGTGAAGGCACTGCCCCACACCAGATCGGTGGTGGGATCCACGACCGTACCGGGGGGGACGATCAGTGGTGTGGTTGTCACCTGCTGCATGAGGTTGGCGGAGATCGATCCCGGACAGGCGACGGGCTGCGCGGAGGACGTCGATCCGGGACACGTCCCCGACGCCGAGAACCCCCCGAGGATGTCGGCGGTCTCGGCGACCACCTGGTTGGGTGCCAGACCGTCCTGGGTGTAGAGGTAGTTGTAGTAGTTGGAGGTCAGGACCCCCAACAGCCACAACTGGTCGAACCAGTAGGCCGCCGGGGAGGCGAAGGCCGTCGACATCTCGTTGGTGAACAGCGTCGTGCCTTGACCGAGGGCGGCGTCCCCGTCGGTCGTCGCGCCCAGGGACCCGGTCTGCTGCTGGGCGCGGATGGCCTGCCAGGCAGCAGGGAGAGTTCCCAGGCCACTGGCGCCGTCCGCGACCGTCCCGTCGGCGAGTTCGGTGGCGGTGCTGGGACTCAGCACACTGCCCGGGGTGTCGGGGTCGAGTTGATCCACGAGGGCAGTCACCTGCTGCTCGACGACGATCGCCGGGGCCTTCCCCGGGACATTCGCCGCCAGCTGCGACAGGGACGTGAGCTGCGCCTGGATGTCGCTGGTCGTGGGCAGCAACTCCCGGGCGGCCGCGTTGTACTCGTCCTGCGCCTGATCGGCGACGAGATCGAGGAAGTCGGTGTTGATATCCGCCTGCAGGTTGGACAACTGCTGGCTGAGGTCGGCCAGATCCACGGTCACGTCCTGCAGATCCTGGAGCACCTGGCTGGAGGGCGCCGGTCCGAATGCCGACGACACGATGGCGAGTGCACCCGATGCCACACACTCCGCGAGGGCCTTGGGCGTGAAGTCGAACGTCGCGTCAGCGCAGTCCTCGACGACATCGGCGCCCTTCACTCGTGTCGAACCGCCTGGTTCACCGCCGATGGGAGTCGACAGCGGGATGGTCTTGTCGTGTCTCGCCAGCCACTCGACGCGTCGGGCCAGGGCACCGTAGCCGCCGAACCGCTTCGCGTAGTGCTGCAGTCGCTTGCCTCGGATGAACCGCGGGTTGACCCGGTCGTCCCAACCCAGCACGAGGTAGCGCGGCAACCGCACCGTGTGGAGCGTCCGATTGTGCGCTCTGCGCAGCACATGCGCGCTGTAGGAGCGCTTCCCCCGCATGGACCGGTAGACGTTCGTCTGCACCGTGGTGCCCAGACTCACCTCGGCGACCTCGCCGCGGGGGCTCCGACTCACCACGGCTCGGAAGACCCCCTTGGTCTTGCGGCCGTGGATGCGCCCCCCGCGGATCTTCACCACGAAGTGGCGGGGCAGGCCGCGCCGGGGAAGCAGGAAGGCGCCGCTGGCCTGGGTCCGGCGCAGCGCGGCGCCGTGACCCCAGGCGAGGTGGAGGGGCTTGCCGCGCATGGTCTCCGCGAGCACCCGAGCGCCTGCGACCGGGTAGTGCTTGGCCACCTGCGCCAGGCCCGCCACGTAGGGGAAGCGACCGGCGGGGCCGCCGTCCGCGGCGACGACGCCCGTGCTATCGGTGTCGTCGGCGGCGTTCACGGAACTGGTGGGCCGCGCGGTCTGATCGGTCGCCGCCGTCGCGGGGGCTCCCGTCAGGGATCCAGTGGCTATCGTCGAGACCAGCATCACGGTGACGAGGAGGCGCAGAGGCGTCATGCGCAGAGTCTTTCATCCGACTGATCGAGACGCCCAACCTTTCAGGCTGTTTTGTCGCTTCGGCCGCTTCTGTCGCTTCGGCCGCTTCTGTCGCTTCGGCCGCTTCACCTCCCCGCAAGACGGGAGGTTGCTGCCAGGTTTCGCGCGTAACATGGCCCCGAATCCGGCGAGAACCTCCCGTATTGCGGGCGCGGGTCACAGGGCGCGGGCGCAGGTCGCAGGCGCAGGGCGCCGGTGCGGGGGGCGTGGGGGTTGGGGTCAGCGCGAGCCTGTGAGGCGACACGTGACCCGTCCCTGGCCGACGCCCCAGGAACGGCGCCAGGTCGTGGCTGTGAGCCCTGGGCTCCGGGCCGTGATCGAGGCGATGACCCGCAGTCCTCGCGTACAGGTGGGGGCCGCGGTGATACGAACCTGCCCCTGCGCCGAAGTGGTGCGCTTGACCACAACTGCGCACAGTCGACCCGATGTCTTCTTACGCAGTGGCTTGCCGTGTAGCTCGCACCGCGCGCGCACGGAGACGATCCGACCGTTGCTGCGCACAGACTTCACCAAAATGTTCCGCTTGCCGACGGCCACAGGTTTGGCCTTGGCATGCGCAGCAACCTGCAAGGTCGTCCTTCCGGGTGGGTTCGGTGTCGGTGTCGGTGTGGGTGTGGGTGTGGGTGAGGGCGGCGTCGGCGTCGGCGTCGGCGTCAGGACTACTCCGGAAATGGCCTGCACGTTGTTGCTGATGCCGTTCTCGCGCGTCCACACGGCCGTGAGTCTCGTCCCGTCGGCCGACGAGGTAATCTGCGGGCGACTGGTGTCCTGGCCGGCGGCGGACAGATCGGTGGTGGCTCCCCACGTGTTGCCCCCGTCGCCGCTCGTACGAGCCTGAACGATCGTGTTCGCGCCACTGAGCAGACCCCACACGGCAGTGAGTTGGGGACCGTCGGCCGACGAGGTGATCTGCGGGCGACCGATGTTCCGTCCGGTGGCGGACAGATCGGTGGTGACTCCCCACGTGGCGCCACCATCGGCACTCGTGCGCGCCTGCACGACGTAGTTGTTGCTGCCGCTGAGGTACCACAGAACAGTGACCCTGCTGCCACCCGCGGAATAGACAACCTGCGGGTAGTTCGCGTTCTGTCCGGCAGCGGACAGGTCGGTGGTGGCTCCCCACGTGGCGCCACCATCGGCACTCGTGCGCGACTGCACGATCGTGTTGGAGCCGTTCGACCGGTTCCACACGGCAGTGACCCGGATCCCGTCCGCAGACGACGTGACCTGCGGAACCTGTGCATTCTGTCCGGCCATGGACAGGTCGGTCGTGGCTCCCCACGTGGCGCCACCGTCGATACTCCTGCGCGACTGCACGATCGTGTTGGAGCCATTCGACCGATACCACACGACAGCAATCCTGCTGCCCTCGGCGGACGAGACGATCTGAGGAGCGCCAGCATCTTGTCCGATCCCGGACAGGTCGGTGGTCGCTCCCCACGTGGTACCACCGTCGATACTCGTACGAGCCTGCACGATGGTGTCCCCTAGGCCATTCGAGCGGTACCACACGACAGCGATCCTGCTGCCCTCCGCGGACGAGACGATCTGAGGTCCGAACGCGCTCTGTCCGATCGCGGACAGGTCGGTGGTGGCTCCCCACGCGGCGCCGCCGTCGACGCTTGTTCGGGCCTGCACGATGGTGTTGGAGCCGTTGTTGCGGGTCCATACAGCGGTCACTCTCTTGCCATCAGCCGACGAGACGACCCGCTGAGAATTCTCGTTTGACGATGTGGTGGCGAGGTCGATGACGCTGCCCCAGGTCGGATCAGCCGCCGACGCCGGAGCGGGCAGTCCAACAAGACTCAACGCCATCACACCCGCAGCCGCGGTTGCCCGGTACACAAGCGCGGAAGTTGCGGGCACACGTACCTCCCTCACTGACCGGCCCCGATTGACAACCATGGGGGCACCCACGTGGACAAGACAAGGAGAGACGTTCCAGCCAGCACGTGTCAACTGCCCCGTACCGAGACGGACGCGACACGACGCGCGGTCACGGTCAGAACCCTCCCGCAAGATGCCGCGAACCGCGAATCTCCCGTCTTGCGGCGACGGCTGGGCGGTGGGATCAGTCGCGCTTGGGGTGCACGTCGAGGTGACGATCGTCGTCGTCGCCCGTGACCTCGACGACCACGGTGTCGCCGTCGCGGACCTCACCGGACAGGATCTCCTTGGCCAGCGGGTCACCGACGGCCGACTGCACCAGGCGGCGCAGCGGCCGCGCGCCGTAGGCCGGATCGAAGCCGTTGCGGCCCAGCCACTCCTTGGCCTCGTCGGTCACGTCCAGCGTGAGCCGCCGGTCGGCCAGGCGCTTCTGCAGCGAGTCGAGCTGCAGATCGACGATCCGGGTCAGCTCCTGCTGGTCGAGGGGGTGGAACATCACCGAGTCGTCGAGGCGGTTGAGGAA
>CAIWTL010000607.1 GCA_903915555.1 uncultured Micrococcales bacterium
CACATCTGAGGGTGAGGCGACCGGGTTATAGAGCCCGAATCCCATCCTTTTCCAGGTGACTCCATTCCACTTGGCAACACCCCATACGGTGTCATCGTTGGCCTTGGTGAAGTAGCCCCCGGCGTAGATCGAGTCGTCGGGCGCAAGAACTGATCCGTACACACCTGGCTTGACAGGATCTGTGCCCGTGGAATTGACGGTTCGGTCGAACCCCGTGTCATCAAGGGCTAGAGCGCCCGCTGTTCCGTTCACGAGTTGAACTATGCGATTGCGGGTCTCGCCGCCGCTGTTCCTAAACGTGCCGGTGGCGATGATGCCGACAGTGTCGTCCTTGAGCAGGGTGTACACCTCCGAGTCATCGACGCCCGCGCCGACGGCCGACCAATTGCCATATTGATAGGCGCGAGGCTGAAGCTTCTTGGTCTCGACTCCGGGAGCACCCGACGCGGCAGGTGTCATGGCAATGCCACCTGTTGCGACGAGGGCGATGGATGTAAGGCCTACCAACCATCGGCGGGCGGAACTCGACGTGCGCATAGGGACCTGGCCTCTCGAGGACGTCAACAACAGTTGGGACGACGTCCACGACATTAGGTGAGGTTGCGCAATCGCGACCCTGAAAGTCACACATCAATTTGGGGTCAACGAACGATGTGAGGGACGACATCAAATGCGCATCAAAGACTTGTGGGGGTGAGACAAGACGAGGGGCCGAGTGCGCATGCACCCGGCCCCTCGTTGCGATTACTGCTACCTGACGCCGGGGATCTTCACCGTGTTAGAGAAGTTCCCCCCGATCTCGAACTTCACCATGAGTGGCGTCGAGTTCAACTTCCTACTGAACTTCCGCTTCCACGTGAACTTCCCGAACACATCCACCGCCAGCGTCGAGTTAGGCGACGACTCCCACTCCTTATCGCCCACCTTCACCCACGGGATGATCTTCGTCCCCACCGGGAAGCCCGGCGCGATACCGCCCGCAGTGACCTCAGTCCCCCCACCGAAGAGGATGAACAACTTCTTACGGCTATAGGACGTGATCTTCAGATTCTGCGGACTCGCCACATTGGACGACGCCGACTCCTCACCCCAACCGGCACCATTCAACGCCTGCACCGTGAACGTGTACCTCGTCCCCGGAGTCAGACTCGTGTAGGTGCACTGAGTGAAGTTCGTGTCCGTGAACTTCGACAGGCAACTCCTGCCACTCGGCGAGGCCGTCACCAGGTAATACGTGATCGGATACGACCCCGTATACGTCGGCGCCTTCCAATCCACCGTCACCTTGTTCCAACCACCCGTCGCCACCACATCCGTCGGCACACCCGCCGGATACACCGGGTCATACGGCGACGGCTCCGGCCCCGGCGTGAACACCGCCACCCGACCCGCCGACACCGCACCCGCCGACGAGAAGTTCCCGCCGATGGCCAGCGTGTTGCTCGGCTGAGCCAGGACGGCGCGGACTGACTTCTGGTTGATGGTGTTGTTGCTCGGACCGCTGACTCCGATCACGCCAGCCGACTTCACGTAGTCCCAGGCTCCGCTGATCGAGGTGGCCGTGGTGTCGTCGAAGTCCGTGCTGGTGAGGGTCGCCACGCCATTGGCGGTCACCCCGCCCACCGTGGGGGCGGTGTCCCAACTGCCGATGTACATCGTGGTGCCATCCGCCGAGAAGGCGATGTCGTCGGTGTTCGGGCCCGTCAGGCCCGTGCCCACGGCGTACCAGGTGTCATCGGTGTAGTCCCACTTCGCGATGCCCAGCATAGAGTCGGCGGGATACCCGGTGGGCTGGTCGAAGGTGCCCCCGACGTAGAGGTCCTTGGTGATCGGGTGCACCGCCATCGCGAAGACGTTTCCGTCGGTCAGACCTCCACCCAGGGGCAGCCACGTGTCATCGGACTCGCGCCACTGGGCGACTGCCGCCAGGCCGGTCCTGCCACCCAGGGTGTCCGAGGAGAGGATGTCGCCTCCGACGTAGAGGGTGTCGTCGAGGTACGCGCCGGCGTAGAGCTGGAAGTTGTTGCTTGACGTACCGACTCCCATCCCATACCAGGTGTCGTCAGCCTGCGAGTACTGGGCAATCCTCGACGTATTGCGCCCTGTGGCGCCGCACGACAGCGTGCTGCACGTGTAGTCGAAGCCGCCGACGGCGTAGACCGTGTCGTCGGCGTAGTTCACGTCATCACCGCCGATGAAGTCATTGCCCATGACCATGTCCTGCACGACCTCGCCCGCGGTGCGATCGGCCGAGGAGATGTAGAGGCCATTGCCCATGCGCACCCAGTTGGAGCCGTTCCACTGGCCCACGTTGTTGAGCGAGTCGTCGGACCCCCAGAAGTCACCGCCGGCGTAGAGCGAGTCATCGCCGCCGAGCACCATGCCGTAGAGGCCGGGATTCGTGGCGCCCGAGGCCACGGAGCGTGGTGCACCAGGAGCGATACCGGTGTCGTCTCCGGGCAGCGTCACCCAGCTCTGAGTCGTGTCATCCCACTGTCCAACGCGATTGATGGTGGTCGCACCAGACGTGATGAAGGTACCTGCCACGTAGACCGGCCCCGGGGTGTCATCAAGATCGGGGAAGGCACCGCGCCATGTGAGCTGATAGACCTGCGACATCGTGTCATCGCTGCCCGTCGTGAAACCGCTCCCCGGCTGTGCCCAGTTTCCGTAGACGTAGGCCTTCGGTGTTGCCTTCTTGGCGGACACTCCCGGCGCGCTGGACGCAGGGCTCGACACGGCCAATGCCCCTGTGACGACAACGGCCAGCGACGTGGCGCCGATGAGCCAACGGCGGGTTGCTGCAGTGCGACTCGACATGGTGCCCCAATCGATCAGAGGTCAACTTCGCCCGATGTGGTGACGGCAGACATCACTTATTGATCAATCTAGCCATCAGGGACAGTCTCCGGGCAAGGGGCCTCACTGCCGCCAAAAAGCTCGCGGCGGCCGCCCGCGACATGCTTGACATGGCGCTGGTCCCATGTCAGAATTCGTACAGGTGTTCGATTCACTGTCAGTGGGTCGGATATCTCGGAGATGTCTTCCAGGGAATAGCGGAGC
>CAIWTL010000608.1 GCA_903915555.1 uncultured Micrococcales bacterium
AGGTGCCCTGGTCCGCAGGCACCGACTGTTGTGGGTCCCTGCGCTGGTCGCCCTGCTCCTGGCAACCGTTGGCAATATCGTCACCATGGGAGACTGGCTCACCCTCGGCCGGGTCGCGGCGCAGTCGATGCGTGACACTGTCGACGTGGCCGTGCACGTCGCGCAGGATCCGCAATATCCGGATGAGGCGGTCCCGATACCCACCGCGATGGGCGGATTACAGAATGTGAGCTTGGGGTTCCTGCGTGGTCAACTGCGCAGTGGCCGGCTCGCGGCTCCCACCGAGCCCGGCTCACCAGAGGCCCTCGCGGAAGCGCGGCTGCGGGCGACTGTCACCGTCGTTCCCACAGTTGCACAGGACCTCGAGTGGTCCTGCCGCACGATAGCTGGCCCGAAGACGCTGTGGCTTCGGCCGGGCGTCCTCCACCGCATTGACACGCCCATGGGCGAGATGCGCGTCGAGGCCCGTTCCGGTCCCCTGCGCGGGGTCTCGACGGTCTACAGCTCATGGATGGGCGACGCACTGAGCCTCACCGATGACGAGCGGCTACAGGTGCGCGTGGTGCCTGAGCCGGCGGGGACTACCCTGCACTTGTGCCGCACGGCGAAGTGAGACACTCCGCCCGCTGACATCTCACACGACGGTCGGGCGTGAGTACCCGTGATCAGTCACGTAGTACAGATCGGCCTGCGCGACATGAAAGCGGACCACACCCACGTCCCCCTGGCGGCTCGCGCAAGATCCATCCCATCCCCACCCGTGTCGGGTCCATCTCCCTCATGCCAGGGGGCGCTGATTCCCGGGAGGACGGATGCGGACAATTGCGCCAGCAGCGTTCCCGGTATCCATGGCGACATACCACTCCCGACCGGCGGTCACCGCCAGACCTTCTGGCTTCTCCACCTTCTCGTCTAGTTTCCATGACTCCCCAACGACCAGGGACTCCTGGTCATGGCGCAGCTGGACCAGACAACGATCCTGATCGGAGATCGCGTACAGGACTCCGTCGACGACCTCACAATCGCTGAGGTCTCCCGGCGCGGAGTCGATATCCAGCCAATGCACAGGCCGAAGCGAATGGCCCGCGGGAGCATCCCAGGTCGCAGGCATCGACTGCCAATCCAGCGACGCCCGGGTGGCATCCGGACCCACCTCGACAATGACGACGGGGTCCTTCTCCTTGATCACCAAGGCGTGGCCATCCGGCAGTAGCTGCAGGCCCTCGCCGCGGGAGTTGTCATCGCGATCCCACAGTTGCGCGAAGTCAGGGGACTCCGCAGTGGAAATATGCCACCACCCCTCGATCACCGACCCCGCGACGTCAACCAGGACCAGCAGAGCCGGCTCCTCCCCCAGGACCACCACTCGCCCGTCACCCGCTGCGGCTACCGCTTCCAGTTGCCCGACATCCGCCGGGGCACCCGGCAACTCCGTCAAGGCCAACGTGCGCCACTGCCCGGGGCCGTCGGGGGTGATGGGGGCCCACGCGAGAACGCTGTCACGATCGCCCACGACTGCCAGTTGTTCAGCCCCATCGAGATCGAAGCAGCACAGTCCGCTGGCCTCACGGACCGGCGAGTCGAACCGGTCGAGGATCTTGAGCCGCGCCATCAACGGGGCTTCCGCTTGCGGACCCGTAGTTGGATGCGGATGGGTGTCCCGATGAAGCCGAACTCCTCCCGCAGCCGCCGCTCGATGAAGCGGCGGTAGCCCGCCTCCAGGAATCCGGTCGTGAACAACACGAACGTCGGTGGACGGATACCGGCCTGCGTGCCGAACAGGATGCGGGGCTGCTTGCCTCCCCGGACCGGATGCGGATGCGCCGCCACCAACTCCTTGAGGAACGCGTTCAGGCGTCCGGTGCCGATTCGGGTGTCCCACCCGTCGAGCGCCGTGTCGAGGGCATGGGTCAGACGGTCCACCCGGCGACCCGTCAGAGCCGAGACGTTCACCCGCGGGGCCCACGCGACGGCCTGCAGCTCCCGGTCGTATTCCCGCTCCAGGTAGTACCGACGTTCATCGTCGACGAGATCCCACTTGTTGAACGCGAGAACGAGGGCGCGGCCTGCTTCGACCACCATCGAGATGATGCGTTGATCCTGTTCCGCGACCGGTTCGGAGGCGTCGATCACCACGACCGCCGCCTCCGCGCGGTCCAGCGCATTCTGGGTCCGGATGCTGGCGTAGTACTCGTGACCCGAGGCCTCCCGCACTCGACGTCGGATCCCGGCGGTGTCGACGAACAGCCAGAGTGTGCCCCCGATGTCCACCACCTCGTCCACGGGGTCGACCGTCGTTCCTGCCATGTCATGCACGACGGTGCGTTCCTCACCGGCCAACTGGTTGAGCAGGCTCGACTTGCCGACATTCGGGCGACCGATCAGTGCCACCCGTCGCAACCCCGAGTCCGGCACAGGCTGACCCGACTCCGGGAGGACCGCGAGCACGGCGTCGAGCAGGTCTCCGCTGCCCCTGCCGTGCAGAGCGGAGACGGGATGCGGTTCGCCCAATCCGAGCGACCACAGGCTCGACGCCTCCAGTTCGGCGGCGGTGTTGTCCACTTTGTTCGCGATCAGGATGACCGGCTTGTCAGCCGCCCGCAGCAGGGGGATGACCTGCTCGTCGGCGGCGGTCGGACCCACCGTCGCGTCGACGACGAACAGGACGACGTCGGCCTCGCGGATGGCGCGCTCGGCTTGCGCGGACACCGAGGCTGCCCGGCCGGTCGCATCCCTGTCCCATCCGCCGGTGTCCAGCAGGGTGAAGTCGCGGCCGTTCCACGTCGCGCGATATGTGACACGGTCACGTGTCACGCCGGGGACGTCCTCCACGACTGCCTCACGGCGTCCGAGAATCCGGTTGACGAGGGTCGATTTCCCCACGTTCGGTCGCCCCACGACGGCCACGACGGGCAGCAGTTCCGGATCCGACCGGGCATCGTCCTCATCGAGGATCTCGGACAGCGCCGC
>CAIWTL010000609.1 GCA_903915555.1 uncultured Micrococcales bacterium
CTCGACCTGCGTCTCAAGGGCCTCAAGCTCTTCGAGAAGCAGCCGATGCCCTCGTGGGGCGCCGACCTGTCCGGCATCGACTTCGACAACATCAAGTACTTCGTGCGCTCGACCGAGAAGCAGGCCACGTCGTGGGAGGAACTCCCCGAGGACATCAAGAGCACTTACGACAAACTCGGCATCCCGGAAGCGGAGAAGCAGCGTCTCATCGCCGGCGTAGCGGCTCAGTATGAGTGCCTCGCGGGTGACTCCCGGGTCTGGACTGCAGATCGCGGGTTCGTGCCCATCAAGGAGATCTGCCCCGGTGATCGGGTCTTCGCCTACGACGAGGAGTCCGACGAGTTCGTTGTCGCGCCAGTCAAGGCTGCAGCCCAGACTGATATCCGCCAGACCTACCGGGTGACCGTGGGGACCCGACAGATTCGAGCTACCGACAACCACCCGTTCCTCGTCCTCGAGGACGCCCGGCGCCCGGGTCGGCAACGCGCCCGTTACCGCCGGGTGTGGAAGACCGTGGGCGAGTTGCGCCCCGGTGACTTCGTCGCCGTGCCACGTGCCCTGCCTGATGGTGGAATCGCTCGGGTCTTCCACGACGGATCTGGGTTCGGGCCGAACCTGAGCAACCCCGACCTGATGTGGCTGCTCGGCTTCTTCACCGGTGACGGCAACGTGCAGAGTGCGGGTCGGACTCATCGCGTTCAGTTCGCGGTGATCGACACGGACACCGAAGTGCGCGCCGAGATCGGCCGCGTTGTCGCGGAACAGTTCGGACTGCGGACGATCGAGGCCGACGACGTCCGGGTGGTCGTCAACTCCAAGGCACTGTGCGAATGGCTGGTTGACCAGGGCGTCTCTGGGACCTCGCTCACGAAGCGCATTCCGGCGTGGGTTCACTCGCTGCCCGTCGATCAACGACTGGCCTACCTCGGCGGCTACGTCGATGCGGACGGCTACGTGGGACCCGACAAGAGTGCGTCGGTTCACTTGACCAGCGGCAACGACTCGCTGCTGGAGGACGCAGCGGCTCTCGCATGGATCAGTGGCCTGCGCGCCAGTCGTTTGTACGAGTTCGACTCCCTGCACCCCACCGATCCGGATCGGCTTGTCCACGGATACCGCATCACCATCTCGGGGGCCTTCGACACACTCGACTGCCGCAACCCCCGCCGCACCCAACGATTCGGGCGCCGGTCGTACCACCACAGCGACACCGCCTCGCACGGGACGACCATCCGGGCCCACGTGACCGAGCACCTCGGCTTCAGTCGGATCACCGCCATCGAGCCGCACGAGATCGAGCCGGTCTTCGACATCGAGGTGGACGGACCCCACAACTTCGTCGCCGAGGGCATGGTGGTGCACAACTCCGAGGTCGTGTACCACAAGATCCGGGAGGACCTCGAGGAGCAGGGGGTGTTGTTCCTCGACACCGACACGGCGCTGAAAGAGCACGAGGACATCTTCAAGGAGTACTTCGCGACCGTCATTCCCGCCGGGGACAACAAGTTC
>CAIWTL010000610.1 GCA_903915555.1 uncultured Micrococcales bacterium
CCGCTCCAGTCGTTGTGGACCGAGATGGCCAGGGTGTTCCTCCCGGCGACCAGGTCCGCCGGGTCCAGCGCCAGGGGGACGACCGCGCTCTCGTCGGCTCCGAAGACCGCCGTGGCCGCCGCCGTACCGAGGCCGACGTCGCCGGTCGGCATGTTGGACCGCGCCACCTGCTTGCCGTTGAGATAGACCACCGCCCCGTCGTCGCGGACGAGATTCAGGGTCAACTGCCCGATGGCAGCGGGGTCGGCCACCTCGAACGACGTGCGGAAACGCGCGGCCATCGTTCCCGGCGCTCCGATCACGACGGACTCATCCCCATCGCCGAAGCCGAAGTGCCCGGACCCGGTGGACCATCCCGAGTCGTCGAAGGCGGCATCCGACCACGCCGGCAGGGGCGGGACCACGGGAGTGGCCGTCAGCGATGCCCGGAAACTCAGGTCACCACTCCATGCGTCGGACTGGTGGACCCCGACCGCGAGTGTGTTGCGGCCCTGGACGAGTCCACTCTTGGGCAGGTCGAGGGTGTGGACCTTCGTCTCCTCACTGCGGGTCGAGATACCGGTGGCCGCCGGAGTGTCCCAGGTGACCGAGCCGGTCGGCATGTTGGAACGCGCGACCTCCTGACCGTTCAGGTAGACGACGGCGCCGTCGTCCCGCACGAGATCGAGACTGAGCTTGTCGATCGCCGACGGGTCCGCGACGTCGAAGTCGGTACGGAACTGCGCCGAGAGGGGGCGCGGTGTGGTGCCGGCCGGGATCACGGTCGTCTCGTCCCCGTCACCGAACCCGAACTCGCCCTTGCCGGTCGACCAGGTCCCGTCTGCGAAGGACGGCCCGTTCCAGTCCGGCGCCGGTGCGGTGGCCTCGTGACGCCACCGCCATGTCGTGGTGCCATCGGTCAGCGCGACGGGCTGTGCGACCGGTGTGGGCTCGTTCGCGTAGCGCCAGCGCCAGTCCTGCGTCGGCCCGATCAGATCCTGAGTGAATCGCGTCTCGGCGACTGCCGTCGTCGCAGACCGGTTGCCCTCGGCATCCACGGCGCGCACGAACCAGCGGCCGCCGCGACCCGTGGGGGCCGCCACCGTGACACCCGGCGCAGCCGCGGTCGCCACGACGCGGTCACTCTCGAGGACCTCGTAGCGGGCAGCGTCAGCCACCGGGTTCCACGACACGGAGACCTGCCCGGCCACGGGATCGGAGGCGGTGAAACCGTCCGGTGTCGGGGGTGCCTGCGAGTCGCGCGGGCACAGCTTGCCGAAGCTTCCGAGCCACTGCTGGGTCCCGTCCCGCCAGGCGCCACCACTGAAGTCCGCCCCGAACCAGACACAGCCCGCCGAGTCCACGGTCAGCGCCCACGGCCCGCGGTTGCGGGGCGAGTCGATGGCCGGCAGGAAGTCCGGCATGAACTCACCGGTCGCTGCATCGAACGCCGCCAACCAATTGACCCCGTCCGCTTCCTTGAAGGGGCGAGGCTCACTCCACGTGGTGCTCCCCTGATACATGTTGTTCTTGAAGTGGCC
>CAIWTL010000611.1 GCA_903915555.1 uncultured Micrococcales bacterium
CAACGTCGGGTACTTCACCCTGTGGGCGGCGGGTCTGGTGGGGCGCCGGGGCCGGGTCCTGGCAATCGAACCCCCACCCGGAGAACGCTCGGTTGCTGCGCTGGAACATCGCTTCCCATGCCAAGGGAATTGCCACTCCGATCGAAGCCGCAGCGTCCGCGGCACCGGGACAACTCGAGTTGTTCATCAACGATGAGAATGCCGGTGATCACCGGGTCTTCTCACCTGAAGCGGCCCGAGTCGCGGCACCAGATCTCGCAGCGAGCACCGGTGGGTTCACCGGTGAGGCGCGCCGGATCCGGGTCCCCGCGGTCACGATCGATGAACTGGTCGAACAGTTCGGCGGGCCGGTGGACATCGTGTTCACCGACACCCAGGGCCATGACCACGAGGTGCTTGCCGGTGCTCGGAAGACGCTCCAGGAGTTCCGGCCGTTGGTGATGATGGAGTTCGTGCCAGCCTGGATCGCTGCCCAGGACGCGGACCCGGTGGCGGAACTGCGTCGGCTGGGTGACCTGGGATACCTCGTGGGGGTGTGGGACGCGGGTATCCCCCCCGGTGCCTGGGAGCCGGAGAGGATCGTGGCGTGGGCAGGTGACGCCGACCGCTGGTTCACCAACCTGGAGTTGTGGCCCGAGGAACGGCCCTTGGCCCGGCGGGCGCGACCGGGGCGTGGTTTCTGGCCCCTGGAACGGGTGGGGGACTCCACTCGACACTGGATGGTCGCTGCCGAGGCATTCGTGGAACTCAGTGGATCGCCGGGGGAGTCCGTGGCCGTTCGGATGCAACTGGTGCCATCGCCGAGCGGAACCGCCACCATTTCCGTCAACACGCAGCCGGTTTCGGTCGCCGAGCCCCTCGACTTCATCGCCGAGGCCACGCTGGACGAGTCGGGGCACGGTCGGTTGCACATCACGGCGTCACATCCGGCGCATCGGGTCCCGGGGGAAGGGCGAGACCTCTATGTGGCCGTCGTCGACCCGACCCTGATGTGAACGACGGGAATGTCCGCGGGCCCCATGTGGCCGTGCCTTATCGTGGGCGGGACGTCATCGGAGGTTCTCTTGTCGGGAAAACGGGCACTCATCACAGGCATCACCGGGCAGGACGGGTCCTACCTCGCCGAGCTCCTGCTCGAGAAGGGGTACGAGGTCCACGGCCTCATCCGCCGTGCATCCACGTTCAACACCCACCGGATCGACCACCTCTACCAGGACCCGCATGACCCGGATGCGCGATTCTTCCTCCACTACGGAGATCTCACCGACGGCTCGCGACTGGTGACGCTCGTCGAGGGGATAGCCCCGGATGAGGTTTATCACCTGGCGGCGCAGAGCCATGTCCGGGTCTCGTTCGACGAGCCGGAGTACACCGGTGATGTCACCGGGCTCGGCACCACCCGTCTCCTCGAGGCGATCCGCATGACCGAGGTGCCCGCGCGCTTCTACCAGGCCTCGAGCTCGGAGATGTTCGGCGCCACCCCGCCCCCCCAGTCCGAGGACACCGTCTTCTACCCCCGCAGCCCCTATGGCGCCGCCAAGCTCTACTCCTACTGGATGACCCGGAACTACCGCGAGGGGCATGGCCTTTTCGCCGTGAACGGGATCCTTTTCAATCACGAGTCCCCGCGACGCGGCGAAACCTTCGTGACCCGCAAGATCACTCGGGCCGCCGCTCGGATCCAAGCGGGACTGCAGAGTGAACTGTGGATGGGGAACCTCGACGCCGCCCGCGACTGGGGCTACGCGAAGGAGTACGTCGAGGCCATGTGGCTCATGCTGCAGCATGACACCCCGGAGGACTTCGTCATCGCCACGGGAACCTCGTACACGGTGCGGGACTTCCTGGCGATCGCGTTCGAGCATGTCGG
>CAIWTL010000612.1 GCA_903915555.1 uncultured Micrococcales bacterium
ATCCTGCAGTTCGTGCTGCGCTCCCTGCTGGGCTGAGCGGGACGGATCGGCCCAGCAGGTGTCGCAGGTCGCACCCATCGGATGGCCCGCGGACCTGGCGCCCCCCGGGACGGCCAGGTTCGACGACGACGTCACCGCATGGCTCCTGGACCGCGGGCCCGGTGAGTGGCGAGCGCACGACGTGCTGCGACGGTATCCCCGGGCCCTGTCCGCACTGCTCATCACCCATCTCGAGACGCGTCTGGTTGCCCTGCGTCGGCACTACGGGTCGGTCCGGTCTGACATGGCCGAGGTCATGCCTCCCTCGGAGATCCCGGAACTTCTCATCGCGATCGAGGCCGACGGCTCGCTGACGGCCGAGACCCTGCGGCAGGCCCGGCTCGTCGATGAGGCGTTGAACGGTCGTCGCTGGCGAAGCCGTCTGTGATGCCGCGACCCGGGGCGCTGCGTAGAATCGGGGAGTGGGAATGATCGACGGCATCCAGGGACCGAGTGACCTGGCCGGCCTCGACGACGAGCAACTGAACGCGCTTGCCGCGGAGATCCGCGACTTCCTCGTCGGTTCGGTGGCCAAGACCGGTGGTCACCTCGGTCCCAACCTCGGCGTCGTCGAGTTGACCATCGCCCTTCACCGCGTCTTCGACTCGCCCCGCGATGCCATCCTCTGGGACACGGGCCACCAGACGTACGTCCACAAGATCCTGACCGGACGGGCCGCGGACTTCGCCGGTCTGCGCCAGGACGGTGGGTTGTCCGGGTATCCGAGCCGGGCCGAGAGCCCTCATGACTGGATCGAGAACAGTCACGCGTCCACAGCGCTGTCCTACGCGGACGGGTTGGCGAAGGGCTGGCAGCTCTCTGGAGAGGCCGAGTCCCGGCACGTCGTGGCTGTCGTCGGGGATGGATCGCTGACCGGCGGCATGGCGTGGGAGGCCCTCAACAACATCGCGGCTGCGGATCGGCCGATCGTCATCGTGGTGAACGACAACGGCCGGTCCTATGGCCCGACGATCGGTGGCATCGCGCATCACCTGGGAACCCTGCGGACCCTCCAGGGGTACGAGCGGGTGCTGGACTGGGGTCGACGCACGCTGACCCGGACGCCCGTCGTGGGACGTCCCGTATACGGGACGTTGCACGGCATGAAGAAGGGCGTCAAGGACATCGTCTCCCCGCAGGGCATGTTCGAGGATCTCGGGATCAAGTACATCGGGCCCATCGATGGGCACGACATCGCCGACCTCGAAGCGACCCTCGCCCGGGCCGCGAGATTCCCCGGCCCGGTCATCGTCCACTGCCTCACGCAGAAGGGACGTGGCTATGCCCCCGCCGAGAACGACGAGGCCGACCGCTTCCATGGTGTGGGCGTCATCGACCCGGAGACGGGACGGCCCACATCCGTCGCAGGGCCATCATGGACAGGGGCGTTCTCCCAGGCGCTCATCCGTGAGGCGGACCGCCGGCCGGAGGTCACTGCCATCACCGCCGCCATGCCAGGGCCCACGGGTCTCGCTGATTTCGCCGCAGTGCACCCCGACCGCTTCTTCGACGTCGGGATCGCCGAGCAGCACGCAGTCACCAGCGCGGCAGGCCTCGCCATGGGCGGCTCCCATCCGGTTGTCGCTGTCTACGCGACCTTCCTGAACCGTGCTTACGACCAGGTCCTGCTCGACGTGGCGCTGCACGGACTCCCGGTCACGATCGTGCTCGACCGTGCCGGTCTGACCGGGGACGACGGCGCCAGTCACAACGGCATGTGGGATCTGCCCCTCCTGGCCGGGATCCCGGGCATGCGCGTGGCGGCCCCTCGTGACGCCGCGTCGTTGGAGACCGAGCTCGCGGAGGCTCTCGACATCGACGACGGGCCCACCACCCTTCGGTTCCCCAAGGGAGCCCTTCCGGACGCCCTCCCCGCTCTCAGGCGCAGCGGCACTGTCGACGTGCTGGCCGAATGGGGGGACGATGTGCTGCTTGTGGGCGTCGGTCCGATGAGCGAGGTATGTCTGGCTGCGGGGGAATCTCTCGCCTCGGAGGGCGTCCAGACGACGGTCGTCGACCCGCGATGGGTCCTGCCGGTGAGCGAGGACCTGGTGGACCTCGCCCGCGGCGCCCGACTCGTGGTCGTGGTCGAGGACGGCAACAAGCAGGGAGGCGTGGGATCCGCCACCGCGGCGCGGCTCACTCCGCAACCGGTCCTGAGCCTGGGGGTTGACCCCGAGTTCCTCCGCCATGCGCGGCGCCCCCAGTTGCTCGAGGAGCAGGGACTCACGGGGGCCGGCGTCGCCGAGTCGGTGCGTAAGGCCCTCGTGGTGATGGACCACGTGGACTGAGTCCGGCGGCGACGGGGTGGGTCGGGGACGCCGGCCGGCAGGCCAGCCCGCCCGTGTGGACGGTCCGGCCTTGACCGACAGAACCGTCAGGCGGGGACCGAGGCGGTGCCCGCAGGAAGGAAGCGCTTCCCGTTGACCTGTTCGGACACCCCGGACCGGTCGAGGTAGGGGCTGATCCCGCCGAGGTGGAAGCCCCAGCCGGCACCCAGGATCATGCACATGTCGATGTCCTGTACCTCGGCGACGACTCCCTCATCGAGCATGAGTTGCACTTCCTCGGCCAGGGCCGTCAGCGCCCGCTCCCGGACCTGTTCGGCCGTCAACGGGCTGTCGCCCTGCACGAACACCTCCGCCACCTTCGGATCGACCGTGCGGTTGCCCGACGAGTCGAAGTGCCAGATCCCCGTGATGCCGGACTCCACCCCGCGACGCAGATTGTCGGAGACGTAGAAGCGGTCGGGGTAGGCGTCGTGCATGGTCTCCGAGACATGGAAGGCCACCGCGGGTCCGACCAGTTGGAGCAGGACGAACGGTGACATCGGAAGGCCCAACGGATCCAAGGCGGTGTCGGCCACCTCGAACGGGGTGCCCTCGTCGACGCTGCGCGTGACCTCGCCCAGGAACCGTGTGAGCAGCCGGTTGACGACGAACGCGGGCGCGTCCTTGACCAGCACACACGACTTCCTGAGGTTCTTCCCGACCGCGAAGGCAGTCGCCAGGGTGGCGTCGTCGGTCTGCTCGGCCCGCACGATCTCGAGCAGCGGCATGATCGCGACAGGGTTGAAGAAGTGGAATCCCACGACGCGTTCCGGATGTTTCAGGTCGGCAGCCATCTCGGTCACCGACAACGACGATGTGTTGGTGGCCAGTACACAGGTCTCGGACACGACGGCCTCGCACTCGGCGAAAACCTGCTGCTTGACCTTCAGATCCTCGAAAACGGCCTCGATGACGAAGTCGGCGTCCGCGAAGGCCGCCTTGTCCGTGGCGCCGCTGATCAGAGCCTTGAAGCGGTTGGCCTTGTCCTGGTTGATCCGGCCTCGGGCCAGGAGCTTGTCGATCTCGCCGTGGACGTAGGCGACGCCCTTGTCGACCCTCTCCTGATCGAGGTCGGTCATGACCACGGGGACCTGCAGACGCTGGATGAACAACAGTGCCATCTGACTGGCCATCAGCCCGGCCCCCACCACACCGACCTTGTTCACCGGACGCGCCAGGGCCTTGTCCGGGGCGCCGACAGGGCGCTTGGCCCGCTTCTGGACGAGGTCGAACGAGTACAACCCCGCCCGGAGTTCGTCACTCATGATGAGGTCGGCCAGCGCTTCGTCCTCGGCGGCGAATCCTGCGTCGGCATCGGCTGTCTTGGCCGCGGCCACGAGGTCCACTGCGCGAACCGGGGCGGGTGCCGCGCCGTGCAGTTGCGCATCGAGACCGGTGCGCACGGCGTCCACTGCCTGGTCCCAACTGTCGTCGCGGGCGACCTCGGGTCTATCGACGACGATCTCGCCCGCCACGACACCGGAGGCCCACAGCAGGGACCTCTCGATGAAGTCCGCGGGCTCGAACATCGCGTCCGCGATGCCGAGGTCCAGAACCTGCTGGGGCTTCAGCATGCGGTTCTGCGCAAGGGGGTTGGTGACGATGACCTGGAGCGCCTTCTCGGGGCCGATCAGGTTCGGGAGGAGCCACGTGCCGCCCCAGCCGGGCACAAGGCCGAGGAAGCACTCGGGCAAGGCGATGGCGGCTGCGCCGGAGCTGATGGTCCGGTAGTTGCAGTGCAGCGCCAGTTCGAGCCCGCCACCCATGGCGGCCCCGTTGATGAAGGCGAAGGTGGGGACGGCGAAGTCGGTGAACCGGCGAAGCACCTGGTGTCCGAGTTTCGCGATGCCGAGCGCCATCTCACGTGAGGTGATGATCGGCACGCCGGTGAGGTCCGCGCCCACCGCGAAGATGAACGGCTTCCCGACGACGGCGAGGGCCTTGATGTCGGCCGCCGCCGCCTCGTCGAGAGCGCGGTTGAGCTCGAGAAGGCCCTTCGGTCCGAACGTGTTGGGCTTGGTGTGGTCGAATCCGTTGTCCAGCGTGATGAGGCCGAACGAGAAGTCGCCGGAGGGGGAAGGGACCACCTGGAACTTGGCGTGCGTCACCACTTCGTCGCCGAGCAGGGACTCGTCGATCGCGAGATCGGCGAGGGTTGTGGGGATGTCACTGCTGATGCTCGCGGGCACGTCGCTCACGGTCACGCCTTCTTTCCGTCGAAGTTCGGGTTCTCCCAGATCACGGTGCCGCCCATCCCCAGGCCGATGCACATGGTCGTCAGCCCGTAGCGGACCTCGGGGTGCTCGGCGAACTCGTCGGCGAGGTACGTCATCAGCCGGATGCCGCTGGAGGCGAGGGGATGGCCGACAGCGATCGCACCACCGTAGGGATTGACCCGGGCGTCGTCGTCGGCGATGCCGAAGTGGTCCAGGAATGCGAGCACCTGGATCGCGAAGGCCTCGTTGACCTCGAAGAGCCCGATGTCACCGATCGAGAGGCCGGCCTTGGCCAACGCCTTCTCGGTGGACGGGACCGGGCCGATGCCCATGACCTCGGGATCGACGCCGGCGAAAGCGAACGACACCAGCCGCATCTTCGTGGTGAGTCCGTACTCGCGGGCAGCGTCCCCGGATGCCAGGATCGCGCCGGTCGCGCCGTCGTTGAGTCCGGCGGCATTGCCGGCCGTCACACGGCCGTGGGCGCGGAACGGCGTCTTGAGGGCCGCGAGGCTCGCCATGCTGGTGCCGGGGCGAGGGGGTTCATCGGCAGTGGCGAGTCCGAAGCCCTTCTCGGCGGAGCGGGTGGCGACGGGGACGAGGTTGGGCTGGATCCTGCCGTTCGCGTAGGCCTTCGCCGTCTTCTCCTGGGAGGCCACCGCGTAGGCGTCGGCGCGCTCCTTGGTCAGGTGGGGGAAGCGGTCGTGCAGGTTCTCGGCTGTCTTGCCCATGAGCAGCGCCTCGGGGTCCACCAACTTCTCGCTGAGGAACCGGGGGTTCGGATCGACGCCTTCGCCCATGGGATGCCGCCCCATGTGCTCGACCCCGCCGGCCACCGCCACGTCGTACATCCCCGACATGATCGCTGCGGACAACGTGGTGACGGAGGTCATCGCCCCGGCACACATGCGATCGACGCTGTAGCCGGGCACCGTCCGGGGGAACCCGGCCAGGAGCGCGGCCGAGCGCCCGATGGTGAGTCCCTGGTCGCCGACCTGGGTGGTGGCGGCCACCGCGACGTCGTCGATGCTGTCGAGAGGCAGGCCCTCGTTGCGACGGGCCAACTCCCGGAAGACGTTGACCACGAGGTCGTCCGCGCGCGTCTCGGCGAAGATTCCCTTCGGACCGGCTTTGCCGAACGGGGTGCGTGCCCCGTCCACGAAGACGACATCCTGGACTGATCGGCTCACGGTGACTCCCGGGTGACGGGGCGCCCGGCGGGCGCGGCGTGGCTCCGATATTACTCGTCGGTAACCTGACGGCCGAGCGTCGGTGCTGTGTCGTACATCACGGAAGAGCCGGGCCAGGGAGACCCTCAGGGTCGGGTGGGGTCCAGCGCTGCCGAGATGACGGGTGCGACCTGCTCGATCTGCCAGCCCCGGACCCCGGAAGTGCTGAGGCCGGTGGCGATGTCGTCGGGGGTCAGGGGTCGCCCTTCGGCGTTCCAGATCAGAGCCCGGACCGGATCCGGCGACACGAGCACCTCCGGCGGCATGCCGAGGGTGGCGGCATGCTCACTGATCGCGGAGCGCACGGCTGTGAGCCTCGCGGCGGCATCGGGATCGCGGCGTTCCCAGCTCCGTTGCGGCGGGGGTCCGTCCGGCGCGACGCGCTGCGGTAGGGCGTCGTCGGGCAGCGACCGGGCGCGCTCCACCGCGTCCCACACCGTCGGATCCGTCGTCGCTGCGGCTTCATGGCCGGGAGGGCGGCCAGCGCTTCCTGATCCGATGGCTTGGTGGTGACGATCTGGATCACGACGCTGTCCTTGAGGATCCGGCCGACCGGCTGGTCGGCAGCCCTGGCCATCTGATCGCGCAACAGCCAGAGCTCCCGCACCACGGCGAGGTCCCGCGGATCCCGTAGCTTCGCCACTCCGGAGGTGCGGCGCCACGGTTCGGGATCGGCCTTGGGCTGCCAGGTCGTCAGGTAGGCGAACTCCTCCTCGGCCCACCTGGTGCGTCCCGCGCGATGCAGCCGCTCGATCAGGTCCTCGCGCAACTCGTGCAGGAGTTCCACGTCCAAGGCGGCGTAGATGATCCAGGATTCGGGCAGTGGACGTCGCGACCAGTCGGCGGCACCGTGTCCCTTGGCGAGACTCACCCCGAGCAGATCCTCGGTCAGGGAGGCCAGACCCACGCGGGGGAGGCCGAGGATCCGCGCCGCCAGTTCGGTGTCGAAGAGGGACTCGGGGCGCAGGCCCACCTCGGCCAGGCACGGCAGGTCCTGCGTCGCCGCATGGAGGATCCATTCGGTGGGGTTTATGGCGTCGGCCAGGGCATCGAGACGGCCCAGCGCCGCGGGGTCGACCAGATGCGTGCCGGAGCCCTCCCGCCGCAGCTGGATGAGGTAGGCGCTCTGTCCGTAGCGGTGGCCCGAGGCCCGTTCGGCGTCGACAGCCACGGGGCCGGATCCGCGTGTCATAGCGTCCGCCACGGCCATGAGGGCGTCCGGGGTGTCCACGACATCAGGGACCCCCTCCGCCGGGTGGCGCAGGACCGGGGTCTCGTCGTTCACGTCAGTCACGTCACGCCCAGCGTAGATGGTCGAGGCGCAGGCGGTCGGGGATGTCCCGGGGTCAGCTCACGAGACCCGCGCGCATGCAGATGGCGACCATCTGGGCCCGATCGCCGGTACCCAACTTCCTGCCGATGCGGGACAGATGGCTCTTCACGGTGAGAGCCGACAGGTTGAGCTGCTCGCCGATCTCGCGGTTGGTGTGGCCGTTCGAGACGAACTGCACGACCTGGATCTCCCGGTCGGACAGGTCGGGACGACCGCCGGGGCGATGATCGTGGCGGTGGGGCGTCCCGGGGTTCGGTGCGTCGGCTCCATCGCGGGCGACGACGAAACTGCGGATCTTGGCGGCCAGGGCGAGTCGCACGGTGTTGTCGTCACCCCGGGGGCTCACGAGGACCAGCCGGTGCCACCCCTGGCGTCGCAGTTCCCGGATGACCTGCAGTACGGAGCCGTCCTGCGGGGCGGCTTCCACGACACAGACCCCGTGGTCCGTGGCCTGACGACCGCGGGTGACGGCATCCGTGGGGCCCAGCGCCTCGAGCACCCGGCCGATCCCCACGTTGCGGAGGGGCTCGGTCCACCGCCGCCGGTGGGAGGTATCGGGGCTGACCAGCAGAGCCGACAGGCGCGGCAGGGGGCGCCTGATTGGTCCTGCCGCCATCGATGTCACGGGTGCCTCCCGGCTTCCACCATGCCTCTCGGATCGGCCGGAGTCCTGTTTTCCTTGAATCCCGTCGCGATCGCACGAGCCCCGGACCCCGCGAATCCGGGCGATTCGGACGGGACCCGCCCGGTCCGTCGCTCAGTCAGCGTCGCAGTTGGGACACGCCTGGGGGGATCGGCTCGAGACCGGTCATGTGGGCCAAGAGGCCGAACCAGGCGACGGCATGGGCAGCGATCCTGTCGTCTGTGGGTGTCCAGGATGCGCGGATCTCCAGTTCACCGGTCGGTTCGCGGCCGGACATGGCGCCGTAGGACTGGGAATGGGTGGTCGTCACAGTGCCCCCGAAGGCCGTGAACGCCGCCCGTGCGTCCTCGAGGGCCTCGGTGAGGTAGGACCAGCCGACCTCGTTGAGCATCGCGTCTCCCGCGACCCCCTGCTCCTGCACCGCCTTGCCGAAGACGACGACGCGCCACTCGCCCTCCCAGGCGTCCTGGCCCGCGGGGTCGTGCAGCAGGACCAGGCGGCCGCTGCCGATCTCGTCGTCGTCGATGACCACATCCGCCGTGAGTGCGATCGCGTAGGGGGCCAGGCGTTGGGGTGCCGGGGCCTCGAGCAGCTCGATCTCCTGGCGCGGCGTGAGTTCCCGCAGAGCGACCAGTGCCGCGCGGAAGGCGGCCGGCGGATCGTCGGCTCGTTGGTCAGCGGGGCGCACTCCGCCAGGCTAGCCGCGAAAGTCGCGCTCCCGCCGATGCGGCGCGGCGACGCGCGGATCGGAGACGCATGTCGAGGGCCGTCGGCCGCGACGGCTGCGGTCCCTTCGGAGGCGTGGCAGGATCGGTGCCCGTGTCCTCCGAACTGCCACCCGGTCATCCGCTGCGCTCCGCCGGGGTCGCACAGTCGTCCCTGATCCGGGCCGCCCGGGGGGACCAGGGCGATGACGTGCCGGTCTGGTTCATGAGGCAGGCCGGGAGGTCCCTGCCGGAGTACAAGGCACTGCGGGCCGGTGGCCCGATGCTGGACGCCTGCTTCGACACCGACATGATCACCGAGATCACCATGCAGCCCGTGCGCCGTCACGGCGTCGACGCTGCCATCCTCTTCAGCGACATCGTGGTGCCGCTGCGGGCGGCCCAGGTGGACGTCACCATCCAGGCCGGGGTGGGGCCGGTCACGGGGGCCCCGGTGCGAGATGCCGCGGGTGTCGCAGCTATCGGCGAGCTCGGGGACACATCGGGTATCGAGGCGGCGATCACCCGATTGACAGGTGAACTGGGTGACACGCCGCTGATCGGATTCTGTGGTGCGCCCTTCACCCTCGCGTCCTACCTGGTCGAGGGAGGGCCGAGCCGCGAGCACCCCCTCACCAAGGCGATGATGTGGGGCCAACCCGAGGTGTGGGCCCGTCTGATGGAACGGGTCGCCGACCTCTGTGGGGAGTTCCTGAGGCGTCAGGTGCTGGCGGGAGCCAGCGCGGTACAGGTCTTCGACTCTTGGGCAGGCACCCTGTCGCGCCCCGACTACGAGCGGCACGTCCGGCCGCACACCCAGCGTGTGCTCAGCCATATCGCGGACCTGCCGGTTCCGAGAATCCATTTCGGCGTCGGGACAGGGGAACTCCTGGGGGCCATGGCGTTGCCGGACGTTGACGTCGTCGGGGTCGACTTCCGAGTCGAACTCTCCGACGGGATCTCGCGGATCGGACCGGACCACAGCGTGCAGGGCAATCTCGACCCGGCGGCGCTGCTCGCGCCCGCCGACGTCGCCCGCGCCCGGATGGCGCACATCATCGGGCAGGGCAGCGCGGCGCGGGGACACATCGTCAACCTCGGCCACGGGGTGCTCCCCGACACCGACGCCGAGGCGATCACGGACCTGGTGGGGTGGATCCACGAGAACGGTCCGGCGCTGCGACGTGAGGGGAGACGCCGGGCCGAGGGCGATGTCGAGGGGGATTCCGCTCCGGAGCCCGCGAGTGGGAAGGTGGTGCCATGAGTGTGAGCGCCGAGAACAGCCACGTCGTGGGCAACCGACCACACCTGCGTGTCGTCCCCGACTCTCCCCGCTTCCGGAGACGGGTCGCTGTCATCGGCGGCGGCATCGCCGGCCTGGCCGCGGCCCACTACGTCCTGTCGGAGTCGAAGGGGGCCATCGACGTCACGGTCCTCGAGGCCGGTGACACCGTCGGCGGCAAACTGGTCACCTCTGAGGTCGCCGGGGTCACCCTTGATGCGGGCGCCGAGGCCATGCAGAGCACCCGACCCGAAGCCGTCAGCCTCGCCCGGGCCGTCGGGCTGGAACGCGACATCGTCCATCCGGAGGTGTTCGGCGCCTCGCTGTGGCTGAAGGACCGACTGCGTCCGATGCCGCCCAGTGTCATGGGTGTCCCGACCGACCTGCGTGCCCTGGCCGCCTCGCAGGTGCTCGGGGCACGTTCCCTGTTGACGCTGCCGCTGGAGTACGCCCGACCGGCGACGAGGTTCGAAGGTGATGTCTCGGTCGGTGCCTTCGTCGAGTCGCGGATGGGACGCGAGGTGGTCGAGACGCTCGTGGAGCCGCTTCTGGGGGGTGTCTACGCCGGGCGAGCGGACGCGTTGTCGCTGGAGGCGACTGTCCCGATGCTCTTCCGTGAGCTTCGCGGCGAGCCGAGTCTGCTCCGGGCCGCCGAGCGCACCGCACGCGGCGGTGGTCGACGCGCCGGTGCCCGGCGGGGACCCATCTTCGCGGGCATCCGGGGCGGGGTCGGAAGACTGCCCGGGGCCGTCGCCGCCGATCTCACCGCTGGTGGCGCATCGGTGCGGACCGGCATGCGGGTACGCAGCCTGCACCGCGTGGACGACTGCTGGCGCATCATCGTCAACGAGCCCCACCGCCAGGAGGTCATCGAGGCCGAGGAGATCATCCTGGCCGTACCCCCTCATCAGGCATCCGCCCTCCTGTCACACATCGCGCCGCCCGCGGCCAACGACCTCGGGCTCATCGACATGTCGAGCATGGCTATCGTGACGCTCGCCTACCCCGCCTCAGCAGTAGCTCCGCTCGCGGGATCCGGTTTCCTCGTGCCACCGACGCAGGGACGCACGCTGAAGGCGGCCAACTACGCCACGAGCAAGTGGGACTGGATCGCACGAGAGGCGCGCACCCGGCGCCGCAGGGACGACGCACTCGTGGTCATCCGCAGTTCGGTGGGGCGTATGGGTGACGACGATGCCATCGACCGTGACGACGCCGATCTCGCTGCCGATGTGCACGCGGAACTGGCGGAGGCGGTGGGCATCAGCCGTGCACCGGTCGACCGTCTCGTGACCCGGTGGCGGGATGCCATCCCGCAGTACGCCACGGGCCACGTGCGTCGGGTGGAGCGCATCCGTTCGGTCGTGGCCGGCGTCGAGGGCCTC
>CAIWTL010000613.1 GCA_903915555.1 uncultured Micrococcales bacterium
GGTGGTCGCCGCAGTCTGGATCAGCGTCGCGCGGACGTGTTCACCGACCTGCTCCTGGGTCCCCCGCCCCTGCCAGGCGCTCGCCCCACGTCTGGCTGCGACTCCAGCTGTGAGGCCGGCAACGAGCCTGGCTCGGTCTCGACAGCCGGGAGTGAGGTCGCAGTCGTCATCGACGCCGCCACGTTGCTCGGCCTGGCCGAGAATCCGGCGCAGGTGCCTGGCTGCGGACCGATACCCGCCGACGTCGCCCGCACCCTGGCCGCGGACCGCAAGTGGCGAGCCTGGATCACCCACACCAGCGACGCTGGTGCCCAGGTCGTGGCCACCAGCCCGAACACCTACCGGCCCACGGCCGCGGTCGCCCGACTCGTGCGAGCCCGCGACCCCCACTGCCGTATGCCCGGCTGCCGATCGACCGTCACCGACCTGGACCACATCGAGGCCTTCCCCCGCGGCCAGACCACCCCGGACAACCTCCAACCGCTATGCCGCCGGCACCACAGGCTGAAGACCCACTCACGATGGCGCGTCTCCAACGACGCCGACGCCCCCGACGCTGACGGGCCGACCCGCACCTGGACCAGCCCCACCGGCATCACCCACACCGACGCCTCGGGCCCACCCCTGCCCTAGCGCGCCGGAGTGTCAGAGGGTTGGCCGGGAGCGGGGGACGCTGGTACGGTCATGAGTGATGTACGCGGGTCTGCTCCTTGGCAGCCGCGGCGAGGCCTGATCAGACTGGCTTCCTCGCCGCGGAGTCTCTCCCTGCCGGTCTCCCCCGGTCCGACCCGCTCTTGAGAGGCCTCCCCCATGACCAGCACATCCCACGACGACCGCAATCCGCAGGTTCCGTCGGCGATGCCCTTCCACCGGTACCGCTCCTTCCAGCCCATCGCGCTGTCCGACCGCACCTGGCCCGGCACGGTGATCGACACGGCACCGCGGTGGTGCGCGGTCGATCTGCGCGACGGCAACCAGGCCCTAATCGACCCCATGACCCCGGACCGCAAGCGCCGCATGTTCGACCTGCTCGTGGCCATGGGCTACAAGGAGATCGAGGTCGGGTTCCCCTCGGCGTCGCAGACCGACTTCGACTTCGTGCGCCAGCTCATCGACGAGGGGGCGATCCCCGACGACGTCGTCATCCAGGTCCTGACGCAGTCCCGCGAACACCTCATCGCACGCACCTTCGAGGCCATCGAGGGGGCGGAGCAGGCGATCGTCCACCTCTACAACTCGACCTCGACGCTGCAGCGCCGCGTGGTCTTCGGCCTCGACCGCGAGGGGATCATCGACATCGCGGTGCACGGCGCGCAACTGTGCGCCAAGTACGCGCAGGACACCGACACGGATGTCTTCTTCGAGTACTCCCCGGAGTCGTACACGGGCACGGAACTGGACTTCGCGCTCGAGGTCTGCAACCGCGTCATCGAGGTGTGGGAGCCGACCCCCGAGCGCAAGGTCATCATCAACCTGCCCGCCACCGTCGAAATGGCCACCCCGAACGTGTACGCCGATTCGATCGAGTGGATGAGCCGCCACTTGGCCCGCCGGGACTCCGTCATCCTGAGTCTGCATCCGCACAACGACCGCGGCACGGCCGTAGCAGCGGCGGAGCTGGGCTACATGGCGGGCGCCGACCGTATCGAGGGATGCCTCTTCGGCAACGGTGAGCGCACGGGCAACGTGTGCCTGGTGACGCTGGGGATGAACCTGTTCAGCCAGGGCATCGACCCGCAGATCGACTTCTCGGACATCGATGACATCCGTCGGACCGTCGAGTACTGCAACCAGCTGCCGGTCCACGAGCGCCACCCCTACGGCGGCGACCTCGTCTACACCGCGTTCAGTGGCTCACATCAGGACGCGATCAACAAGGGACTCAAGGCGATGTCGGAGGACGCCGCTGCCGCTGACACGGACGTCGACGACTTCCGGTGGGAGGTCCCCTACCTGCCGATCGACCCGAAGGATGTCGGACGCTCCTACGAAGCGGTCATCCGCGTCAACAGCCAGTCGGGCAAGGGCGGCGTCGCGTACATCATGCGCACCGAGAACAAGCTCGACCTGCCCCGCCGGCTGCAGATCGAGTTCAGCCAGGTCGTCCAACATCACACCGACGACGAGGGCGGTGAGGTCCTGCCCGACGAGATGTGGCGGATCTTCACCGACGAATACCTGCCCGACCCGGCGGCCCCGTGGGGTCGGTTGACGCTGGTCAGCGTCAACCAGGAGTCCGCCGTGGGTGGGGAGACGGTCGTCACCGCGATCCTGCGGGACGGCGACCAGGAGGTACGCCTCGACGGCACCGGCAACGGGCCCATCGCAGCCTTCTGCGAGGCGCTGTCGCGCCACGGCATCGACGTGCGGGTGCTCGACTACGCCGAGCACGCCATGTCCTCGGGCGGTGACGCCAACGCGGCCTCGTACCTGGAATGCGCCATCGGCGACCGGGTGCTCTGGGGTGTGGGGATCGACCCGTCCATCGTCACGTCGTCGCTCAAGGCGATCGTGTCGGCGGTCAACCGGGCCGAACGAGACGCCTGACCCGATCGCCGCGCATCGGGGGTTAGGGTGAGGCCATGGCGGAACACTGGCGACTGACCTTCCCCGAAGAACACGTCACCGACCCGGTGATCTACCACCTGGTGAAGGACTACGACGTCGTTCCCAACATCCGCCGCGCGGCCATCGAGAACCACTTCGGCTGGCTCGTGCTCGAGGTGAGTGGTGATCCGGCCCGGGTCGACGCGGCCAAGGACTACCTGATCAGCCAGGGCATCACGATCGACAGCGCAGAGGGCGACATCGTCGAGGGCTGACACGTCGCGGGCCCGACACGTCGAGGCCTGACGCGGGCCCGATACGTCGAGGCCTGACGCGGTCGGCCCTCACCCGATCTCCTCGATGATCTCCAGTGCTCTGACGCTGTCCAGGGGATCGACCGGCAGCGGTCCGTCACCGCGCAGGTGGTCGGTCATCATCCGGTAGAACCTCGGGTAGTCCCCCGGCAGTGTCGGCCACACCTCAGCACCTCCCCGCTCGGAGGTGACAAGACCCCAGTGGGACCGGGCCTCCTCCCCCCACCCGGGGCCACCGGGCGTCACCCCGGCCCGAAGTTCGTCCTCCTGCGGGTCGAGTCCGTCCTTCACATACGCCGCCTGAGTGCCGAGCACCCGGAACCGCGGCCCCGGGGCCGCCGCCACGAGGCTGACCGACAGATGGGACCGCATCCCCGTGGCGTGCGTCAGCACGAGCGTGGCGTCGTCGGGCACCTCGGCACCGGGGCGCAGCGTCCGGACCGAACCCGTGACCTCCTCGACGGGGCCACCGAGGACCAACGCCTGGTCGATGACGTGGGGTCCGAGATCCCACAGCACACCCGCCGCCGGGCCCGGAGTCTCCTTCCATCCCGCCTTCACCTGCGGGCGCCACCGCTCGAACCGGGATTCCAGCCGATGGACGTCACCCAGCTCGCCGGACTCCGCGAGCGAACGCACCGTCAGGAAGTCCCCGTCCCACCGCCTGTTCTGGTAGCACGTGAGGGCGACACCGGCCGTCCTGGCGCTGTCGACCAGGTCGCGGGCGGCGGCTGCCGACTCGGCAAGGGGCTTGTCGACGACTACCGCGATCCCGTCGTCGATCAACGCGGCCGCGAGGGGGGCGTGCGTGGCATGGGGGGTCGCGACGACCGCCACATCGATGCCCAGCCCGGGGAGTGCGGCGATGTCGTCCAC
>CAIWTL010000614.1 GCA_903915555.1 uncultured Micrococcales bacterium
CCTGGGTCGGGGTGTTGGGGTAATCCCCGCCGGTGTAGAGCACCGTGTTGCCGTCCGGCTGGATGTTCAGCGCCTCGGCGCCGTCCGGCGACCAGACGGTCGACCCCGCCGGCATCCTCACCCCTGCCGGCATGGCACCGAGGGGCCACAGCGTCCCGTACCCGATCTGCGTGAACGGTTCGAGCAACTGGTCAGCCTGCGATGCCGTGGTGTCCGAGGACGTCAGCACGCCCAGCGAGTCGACGTCGTCGTACAACTCGCAGTGCTGATCGCTGACGGCCTCACTGGCCCCGGTCGGGAAACACACCGCGTGCGCGGACTGGGGCTGACCGAAGGTGTATTCCCCCGACGAGACGAGGAAGGCCGAGCCCGCCAGCGAACCTGTCCCGGCGTAGTCCGACACGAGCCCGGCCACGCTCGAGAAGTCGGCCGCCGGCCACGGCTGGCTGGTCATGTAGGTGACCTGGATGCTGCAGGTCTCGTCGATGGGGGTGAGGTTCTCGGGCTGTGGGTTCGGCTGCTGATCATCGGGGTGCCACTGCAGGCCGTTGGAGGGGGATGGGCAGGCAGGGACCGTCCAGTCCCCCAACGTGTACTCCTCCGGGGCCACCGACGTCAGCACGATCGTGTCGCTGGGGGTGCCCAGATCGTCCGTCGGGGCGAGGTAGCCGATCATCGACGCTTCGTTCCACAGCAGGTTCTCGTCGTAGTCCGCGGCGGGGATGTCCTGGAAGGCTCCGGGCGACGACAGACCCAGGTCGGTGTTGAGTTGGACCGGCTGGCCCGGCTGCTCGGTGTCGACGATCGTGTCGCTGAAGTCCTTCGTGTAGCACTTGTCGTACCAGTGGGATCCGCACCAGCCCAGGGTGTACTCACCCGCGAAGTAGACGCGGAACACCGAGTCGCTGCCCGTGACATCGCACGACTGGGCGTCGGTGGCGCCCTGGGAGTCATCCAGAGTGCCCTCGCAGTAGTCCACGTAGGCGGTTCCGCCCACGTTGCCGACCCAGAAGTTGATCGTGGCGCCGATCTCGACGTGCAGATCCTCGAGGTCGCCGTCGGCGTAGGTGAGGTCCACGTCCGCGGTCAGTGTGTCGCCGAGGATGTCCAGGGACAGCGCGGCGCTGACGTCGAGGTTCGTGATCTGGCCGTCCTGCTCCTGGAGGGCGACGAGGCACTCCGTGTACGGCTGCGGGGTGCCGTCGAACTCCGGAGCCGGCAGGTTCTGGGTCCACGCAGGGCACGCCGAGGCGCTGCTGCTCACGTCGGCCTGGATGACATCGGCGAGGGTCACATCACCGCTACCGCCGAGTACGAGGGTGAAGTCCCCGTCCCCACCCGCGTTGACGTATCCGTCCAGATCGACGGTTCCCGCCGCGATGTCGGGGTCCCCGACGCTCATGCCACCGCTGAACTTCAACTGGAAGACGTCATTGCCCGGATCGTCGACATCTTGGTTCACGTTCAGGTCGAACACGGTGTTCTCCATCGAGATGTAGCCCTCGAGGTCGAATCCGCTCAACTGCAGATCCTCGGTGATCTGCATACCGGGATTGCCCGACTCGGCCGTGAACGAGATGGCTACGTCGACGTAGGTGAAGTCCCCCAGGACCGCCCCGTTGAAGGTGAAGGCGAATCCGGGAGCGATGGTCGTCGCCGGACTCGTACCCGACGCCGGCAGGGTGCAGCCGTCCGGTGCGACGGTGAGGTTGATGTAGGTGGCCGTGATGACCCCGGCCCCGCCGACATCCACGGCCTCCTCGGACCCGGACTGGTCACCGATCGAGAACTGGAGGCACGGGGTGCTGTCCGACAGGTCGAAGGCGAGTGCCACGTTCGGCTCGTTGACCAGTTCGATGCTGCTGGTCCAGTCATCCGGGAGGTTGACGCTCCCGTTGAAGCCCAGGGACAGACCGCTCGGCACCCCCGCGCTGGCGGAGATGGCCAGCGCGTCGATGGTCAATCCCGACTGCCCGAAGGCATCGGCCACGGGAGTCGCCTCCGCGGGAACCGACAGCGCCAGGGAGACCGAGGCGCCTGTCGTACCCGCCGTGAAGCCGATCCCACCGTCGACAGGAGTGTAGGAGCATCCCTCGGCGTTCGCCGCGGAGGCGGGGTCCGCGCTGCAACTGCCACCCGTCGGCGCCACGATCACCATTCCTTGCGCGTCCAGGCTCATCGTTGCGGAGAATCCGCCGTTGTCCGAGACGGCCATGGCCAACTGGACACCGGAGAGAGCAGTGGCGACGGACGTGGTGACGCCCCCGGATCCCCCGGTGATGAACACAGGACCCGCCAAGTCGTACGAGACGTCGGCCGTGAAGCCGTGGGAGTCGACGGTGCCGGTGAAACCGACGGCACCCGGCGGCAGCCCGAACTGCTGCGAGACACCGGCGGGCAGGGTGTAGTTGCCCTGCAGTTGGATCGTCTTGGCCGGCACCGCGATGGTCTGTGGCGCACTGGCGGACCCTCCCGGGAGGGTGATCGTGGCCGGAGCGGAGTATCCGGAGTAGGCGAGGAGGACGTCGTCGGCACCACTCATTCCCGAGACACCGGACATCTGGCCCATGTCGCCCCACAGGCAGTAGCCGTCGGAGTTCAGGTCGCCGCTGATGGCCACACTCTCCCCGAACGCGGTCCCGGTGGCCGAGATCCCGAGCGAGACCCCGGCATCAGCGCTGCCACCCTGGGGGACGCAGGACCCCGTGACGGCCTCGTCGGTGAGGGTGACGGTCACGTCGGTCAACCCCAGTTCCGCGGGCCCGAAGGTGGCGCCCGATGCAGCCTGCCACGAGGCAGAGATGTCGTAGTCGATGGTCCCGGTGGCGAGATCGACCTGGGCCGAAGAGGCGAAGTCGACGGTCTCGCCCACGACCACGGCGGACGCTTGCAGGGCGACCGCCACGACCACCTGACCCGGGCTGCATCCCTGGGCACCGGCGGGACAGCTGTTGCCGATCTGCGCCGCCAGCGACTCGACGGTGATGTCACTTCCGAGGTCCAGTCCACTGACGGTGCCGGTGATGTCGACGAGGAACTGCGACGTTCCGGCTGCCGCAGGACTCTCACCCACAGAGCCGGACAGGCCCGTGAAGGAGACCCCGCTGGCTCCGATCGCCCACGCGGCACCGCTCGGCTGGGAGACGGTCATGGACCAGTTGCCCGGTCCGTCATAGGAACCGGACGCGTCGACCGAGGTGGTGGTCGGACCCGAACCGACACTCAGAGCCGCGTCCGCGAGGGTGAGCCCCGCGCCCTGGGTCCAGGTCAGCTTCGCTCCACTGCTGAGCCCGAGGTTCTGCGCCAAGGGGCACAGGCCACCGGACGGTTGCGGGCACGAGGCGGTGAGGGAGACGACTGCGGTTCCTCCCAGAGGGATCGTCGCCGAACCGCTGAAGTCGATCTGGTCACCGGTCACTGCGGCCACGACGGCCAGATTGGCCGCCGTCACCTTGACCTGGGTGGCCCCACCCAGGTCGACGGTCATCGTCGCGTGGGAGCCGGCGGAGCCACCGGCGCCGGTCACGATCAAGGACAGCGCGGCGTCACCGGCCGTCGTGGGAGCGAACTGCAGTTCCCCCTTGCTCGTCCAGCTGCTCGGCAGCGGGAGGAACTGCAGAGCCTTGTTCAGTGACACCGTTCCGGTGAGCGCCCCCCAAGAGCCCTTGGTGAGCGGTACGCCCAGCGACAGCGGACTTCCGGCGGGCACAGTTCCGGTGAGGGTCGCACCTGAAACACCACTGGGCAGATAGGGCCGCATCGACTTCGGCACGGTGAAGGTCACCGAGGAGATCACGAGGCCGCCTGATCCGATGGTTCCGGCCACATTGCCCAACGTGGTGCCGTCGTAGGTGAGAGTTCCGTTGTTGAACGTCTCACTGGTCGATGCCCCGCAGTTCTTCGGAAGGGAGATACCGGGGATCACAACCTGCGAACCGTCGCTCAAGGAGATCGTGGTCCCGCCGGACATCGCACAGAAGGCCTGCACACTGGCCGGGTCACCACCGGTCGGGGTGCCGGCGGCGGCCGCGGCTGACCACCGACGCTCCTGGCGGTTCCGCTTCTTGCTCCCGGGGCCCGAAACCTTGCACCGTTTGGGGGCCGCGGCCCGTTCCCGCTTGCCCGCCGACTTGCGGGGACACGTGACGAAGCGTGCGGCGGGCCGCACCCGGACCACCTCGGTCCGTGACAGACGGGACCCGTCGGCCATCGTGGCCACAGCACGCACATGTGCCATTCCGGGCCGATCGGCAGCCCTCACGACCAGCCGCTTCCCCTTGGCCTCGACGTCCCGCAGCGCCTTGCCACGCAGCACTTTCCACTGGACCGAGCGGATGGCGTTGCCGGTATCGGACTCGAACGCCAGGGACGCCCGGGCACGGGTGGAGACCACGGTCGGTCCGCGTCCGGCGATCTGCGCCCGGTAACGCGATCTCGGGGCGACGGCTCCCTGTCCCCGGGAGCGACCGGACTGCCAGGTCAGTTGCCCCACCAGCTTGTTCCGTGGGTCGAACGTGCGGGGTTCGTGCGTCCGGACCGTGATGGCCGCCTCGTCCTTCACCGCCTGACCCCGTGCTGACAGGCTGACAGCGAATCGCAGGACTGTGCCGTCGGGGGTATCCGCGGGAACCACGTAGCGTTGGCTGATGGTCGATGCGACGTCAGACAGCTCGACCGGATCGAGGAACGTCACCGGCGGGCCGGACAGCTGCACCCACTCCGCCGCAGCCCCCTCCCCACCCAGACCTGAGACGTCGGCCACGAGGCCCCCGGTCCGCCCTGTCGCGTCCCCGCCAGGGCGGATGTGAACGAGAGCTCCTGTCTGACCCGCCAGTTCGACACCGAGCTCATCGGCGACAGCGAACTCCGCGGTATCCCGCAGCGCCTGCTGCCTGAGGCCGACCACGTGGTACGAGGCGTTGCCGGAAATATCCGTCTCATCTCCTCGCTCGCCCCGGCGCAACTTCTCCTCGGTCCAAGAGGCGTGGGCGACGACCTGCGTCTGCTCGCCTGAAAAGGTCGGGCTGACCGCCACCCGCGCCCGCAGCTGATCGGGTACCTGCCCGCGGGACAGGTCACCGCGGTAGCGACAGGTCAGATCGCCGGAACCCTCCTGACGACATTGATAGGCACCTCTGGTGGGTGCATCAGGGGTGGCGGGAGTAGCGGCCGCCGACAGGATCCGCACGCCGGTGGGGGCGGTGAGCCGCACGGTCAGATCGGAGCCGCCGACCCCACCGGCCACACTGCGCCCTATGGACACGTTGACGAATCCGTCACCCCCCACACGGGCGATGACATGCTGCTCCGCACTGACGAAGAAGGCGGGTGGCTGCCCGGCGGCGGTGCGCTGGGGATCCAGTGTGGTGCCCGGCTGCTGCAACGCGGGGGGGAGGTCGTCGGCGGGGGGAGGTGCGGCAGCCGCGAGTCCCGCGCCCGCCGGAGCCAACAGCGCGAGTGGGAGACACGTCGCGGAGAGAAGGGTTGTGGTCAGGAGAAGACGGCGCTGCATGACGGCCCCCCGGATCAGGTAATGCCACGATGGTCGGACCTACCATCAGAAGCCGTCACCACGGACCGCGTCCACTCAGGACAGTGGTGGATCGATCCACCATCGTCGCGTCCGCCGCCAGCGCCGCCACCTTGGCGAGCGTGGGGCGTTTCCCTTCGGTCACGGCATGACCCAGGAGCGCAGCGGGGATCGCGGCGATCCGCGTGACCCCAGCCGACGACCGCTGGGTCGCGCCCCGTCAGAAGATGTTCGAGGTGAAGGGGATGCAGTAGTTGTCGTCATCGTCGGTGTCACCGGTGCTGGCCCGCTCGACGGCCACCGGATTGAGTTCGAAGTTGACCGCCGGATTACCCACCCAACCGTCGCCGGTGACGGTCGGTGGGGCACAGCCGTCACCGGCACTCGGTACCGTCACGAAGTCACCGTAGCTGTCCCAACTGTGCTCGGCCCACTGGCTGGTCACGACGACCCAACTGCCCTGGTAGCCGACCGTCGCCGACTGCCCGTCCCCTCCTGTGACGTTGATCTGCAACTGCCCGTAGAAGGTCGTGTTGAACTCGCCGCCCTCATTGCCGTAGAGCCACGCATCTGCCGCCGAGGCGTTCTGGTACGGAATGGCCGTCGTCGCCTGGACGGCGTAGGACCCGTCGGGCTCGAGGGATCCGGTGACCTGATCGAACGTGACCCCGAAGGCTGAGATGGTGCCGGGACCGAAGTCCACCGACGCGCCCTGTCCGGAGCGGTAGGAGAAGGAAAGCGGTCCCTGGACCGACGCGACACCGAAGTCCGCGAACACGTCCACCTGCCCGGCGGCGCTGGTGACCGATCCGTTCTGCATGGTCAGCGCCACCGTTCCGGCGACACTCTGATCGAGGAAGGTGACCGAACCGCTCATGGTGAAGGACAGCGACGATGCCGTGGGTGTACTGCTGTACTGCAGATCGACATCGGCGTCATCGAAGTCGAAGCCGGCGAAGGAGACCTGCCCCTGGGACTGCGCATTGAAGCTGGCGGTGACACTTCCGGGCCCGGCGCGATCGTAGGAACCGGAGATGGCCAGGGTGTCGCCCCCCGAGCTGATCGTGGAGGACATCCCGATCTCGAAGACATCCTGCGACGGATCGAGGCGCAGCGACAGCGAGTTGTCCTGCAGCGTGGTCGTACTTCCGAGGCGGAACTCGGCGACGTACAGGTCGGCCGTCAAAGCGAAACCGGCACCGCCGAGGGACAACGCCGAGTTGAAGTCGACCTGGTCCCCGGCAAGCTCGCCGTCGAAGTCGAAGGCGAATCCGGGCGGCAGGTTCACATCAGCGAACTGGCACCCCGCCGGCGCCAGCACCAGGTTGGCGTAGTCGGCGACCAGGACACCCGCGTTCATGAAGTCGACCGCCTCGACGGTCTGGCTGGCCTGACCGATCGAGAACTGGAAGCAGGGCGTCGTCGAGATGTCGATCACCAGACTCAGGGGGGTGTCGGGCTGCACCCCGAGTGAGCCGTCCCAACTCGTCGGGAGATCGACATCAGCGGCGAAGCCGAACGAGTCGGTCAGTCCGACGGACCCGGAGATGGCCAGGTTGTCGACGAGCAGACCCGGGTACCCGAAGGCGTTCCGGACGGGGTTGCCGCCCGCCGCCGAGGCCGAGAACCCGAAGGAGGCACCGGTCAGGTCGACGTCCACACCGACGGTCAAGGGCATCACCGACTGATCGGCCGAGTAGTCGCCATCAGCCGACAGGTCGATCTCGATCTCACTCGCGGACATGTCCACCGTCAGCGACACGTCGGTGAGAGTGAGGGAGTCGCTCCCGGGTTCGGCGGCAGATCCCATGAGATACAACGGTGCGTCGAACGTGTAGTCGATGGTTCCGGTGAAGCCGAGCCCCCCCGATCCGTCGGTCAGTACGGCACTGAAGGTCCCGGTGCCCGCAAGACCACCGAGGCCGTCACTCATGCTCTGCGGCGCGGTGAACGTGCCGAACAGTCCGGCGGTCCCGGCGCTGACCGTCACCGGAGTGCTCTCACCCGGGACGGACACCGTGGTGTCGTAACTCGAGTAGATGAGAGCGACCCCACCGAAAGCGCTGTCGGTCGTGCCCTCCCCCGTCGGACTGAACTGCGCGAGGTCGGCCGAGAAGCAGTACCCCAGGTCGTTGATCTCCCCCACGACCGCGATGTTGTCGTCGCCGAAGACGTCGTCGACCTGCGCCGTGAACGTGGTCTTCTCACCGGTGGCCTTGCCACTGCTCGGGGCGCAGGTGCCCGAGGTCGCCGGGCCGTCGTCGACCTGGACCGTCACCTCGGTCAAGGGCAGTCCGTCCGGGCCGAAGGAGCCGTTGATCGTCGCCTCGAAGCTGATGTCCATCGTGTCGAGATCGACGTCGACGGAACCGGAGTAGTCGTCGGTGTCGCCGGCGATGACGATCGTCCCCGCGACGTCCAGCGAGAGTCGGATGTTCCCGGGCGTGCAGTCCGACTGCCCGGACGGGCACTGATTCGTCACCTCGGCAGTCACGGACGAGGCGGTGATGCTGTCCGGCAGATCCAGGCCGGAGGCGTCGCCCGACACTGTGAAGCCGAGCGTCTGCCCGCTGTAGGACAGGTCACCGGCGAGATCGGTGACGGTCACGTCCGCGCTGGCCCAGGGGCCCTCCTGAGTCACGTCGAGCGACCAGTTGTCGGCGCCGGCGTACGTGCCCGCCACTGCCAGGGGCACCTGTTGCTGTCCCGCGGTCAGGATCCCGGTGCCGCTCACCGAAACCCCCGTGTGATCCCAGTCCAGTGTCGCCGTCCGCAACGTGAACTCGGGGAACAGATCGATGGCTCCACTGAGCGATGCCTGCAACGAGTAGCTCACCGACCCACCCGGGGTGGCGAGGGTGATCGTCCCGCTGCCGTCGACCGTGGCCTGTGACCCGTCCCCGGCGGGGAAGATCGCGATGTTGGCGACTGCGACGGTGACGCTGAACGTCCCGTCAGCGCCCACGGAACCGGTCAGTTCGACACTGCCGGACTTGTCGGACCCGCTGGAGTCCGCGGCGGAGGCATCGATGGCGAACGGGTCGGTCGCCTGCGGGGTGAACGTGAAGGTCGTGCTGCCGGTCCAGCCCGTGGGCAGGTCCAGGAACAGGAACTCCGACACAGTGAGCGAGCCACCGAGATCCCCGAGCCCGGAGCCGGACCACGGGGCGGTGATGGCACTTCCGCCGGGGGTGGCGAACGTCAGCGAGGGTGACGGTTCGTCCAGGTAGGACAGCGCCTGGGTCCAGGATGACGGGAGGTCGAACGTACCCGACTCCAGGGATAGTCCCGTGGCGTCGAGCGAGCCGGTCATCCCCGAGAAAGTGTGTTGGCCCACCACGAGTGACGCTCCGGTGAACGAGATGGCCGCGCCCGGTGCCGAGCAGGCCCCTGTGCTCGCCGTCACCGCACCGGGGGTCAGGGTGGCCGAGGCGCCCGCCACGGGGATACCCGTCCTGAGGTTCCCGCCGGCGGCCTGGGCGAACAGCTCACAGAAGCCGGTGGCGTCCGCCGCCGCTGTGACAGACGCCGAAGTCACTCCCCGCCGGGGCAGGACGCGGATGACCTCGGCACGATGCACATGACGACCGCGCGCATCCACGGACCGCAGGCCGACCGTGAACAGCCCCGGGCGCCATGGTGCCCGGAGACTCACGGCCATTCCCGACCGATCCCCACGGAGGATCCGGCCCGGGCCGTCGACCACCCGCCACCGGTGACGCAACCCGGGCTTCCCGGCGACCTGGGCGCGTAACCTGAAGTGCTCTCCCGCACGCACCCGAGTGGCTCCTCGTCCCCCGATGCTCATGCGGATCGCCGACCGGACGCGCTTGCCGTTCCAGGCACTGCGATCGGGGATCCGACCGGGAGCGCGCACCCGGGGCGCGGTGGTGCCGGGATCGAGCCGGGCGACCCTACGCGGTTTCACGCGGATGCGCACCGTGTCCGTGGCCTGGGCACCATGCGCTGTGGCCGCCACCCGGAACGCGACGGTCGTGACCTTCTTCACCCGGGGGACGAGGAAGCGGGTGGTGACCCGGGCGTGACCGTGGTCGTGGCGTCGGGGGTCGACCCATCGGACCCGCGGCCCGGCGATCTGACTCCACCGATGGGCCGGGCGCACCCGCTCATCCGTGCCGCGGATCCGCGCCTGGAGCATCACGGTCTTCCCGGGCGCGCCGGGTGTCTGCCGGGCGGGGGCCATGACCGTGCGGTCACTCACGCGGGCGTCCACCCGGAGACGCGGAACCACCCTGATCTGATCCCTGTCGGTGTCCCGGTGGGGTCCGTCCGCCGCGCGCCACCGCACCGCCAGACGGGTCGGCGCCAGGTGCCGTCCGACGGACGGCGCCACCCGGGCGACCAGCGCGAGACGCGGGGCCGCCGCGCCCGCGCGGACCGGTCGGTCCAGGCGGCAGTTCAGGACTCGGCGCCCGATCGCGCCGGGACACCGCCAGGCAGGGCCCTTCAGGTCCCGGACGGTCAGGCCGCGCGGCAGGGTCACGCCGGCGCGCACCGGCCCCCTCGTGTGATCGACGCCGTTGTGCAGCGCCTGGACCTGGAACCGGGCGAGACCGCCGGGGCGTGCGACGGTCTGCGCGGTCACGGCGGCCTCGAGATGCGCCAGCCGGGTCCAGTTCGGCGCCGCGTCGTCGGATCGCTCCGCCACGGCGGGGCGCGGGGGTGTCGTGCGCACCGTCAGTGTGTGCGACTGGGTGTCGGCCGTACCCGATCCATCGCTGCGGACCTGTGAGTGCCAGCGGACCGTTCCGAGTCGACCGGTCACCCGGGAACCCCGGGACAGCGATCGGGCGGTGACACCGTCCCGGACCACGCCTCTGATGGTCAGGGGCGCGGAGGACGTTCCCACCGGCAGTTTCCCGCGGAACCGGCAGTCCGACCCACAGGCCCACCCCGGACCCTGACGGCTGCCGTCCCGCAGCAACCCACGGTCGATCACGTCGCGAACCCGGACCGATCGGACGGTCCGTCCGGCCACGTTGAGGAGTCGTGCATGCAGCGTCGCCGGGCGTCCGACCGTCAGGTCGGAGATCGCGCGCACATCCACTCTGACTGCGGCGTCGGATCGCCCCGTCACCTGGAAACGCACCGGTCCCGATGCGTAGGTGTCATCGACATCCGCCGTCGTGTCCCCCTCGATCGCGAACCTGACGGGTGTTCCCAGTGCCACCGAACGCGCCACAGTGGCCACCAGCGGGATGGCCGTGACCTGCTGGGGGGAGACCGGCGCGGTGTAGGTGCACGCGTCTGGGGCACAGGTGAGACCCGGTTGCCCCGCGTCACCGGGCCGGACCATGACTCCAGACGGAAGGTCCCGGAATCGCAGGACCAGGGGGGCCTGCGCCGATGTCGCGGTGTCGCCGCGGTTGAGCACGGTGACGGAGAGCAGAACCGAGTCCCCGGGTGCGACCGTGCGTGCGCCGTGGGTGACCCGGGTGACCGAGACGTCGACGCCGGCACGACGCTCGCCCGCCGCGTTCGCCGACAGCTGCACCATCGACACAAGGAGCAGCACAGCCAACGCCACAACCGCCGGAGTGCTGACCGCTCGCCGCCTTCTCACTCTGATCACCTACCCGTACCCCCCGGGTCAGACCAGTGGACACCATTCCCGGCAGGTTTGTCCAAGCTATGGCTAACGGGGCCCCGCCGGCTCGGCGAAGACCGACGGCCCACCGCCCGTGTGGATGAAAGTGACCGGGCCGGGGGGTATCCGCTCGTCTCCGGCCACGATCGCCGCGAACGCCTTCGCGGTGTAGACGTCGTCGAGGACGATCCCCTCCGTACGCATCAGCAGGCGCTGCGCGTGGCGACCGGCGGCGGTCGGGCGTCCGTAGCGCTCCCCGAGGTAGCCGTCGAGCACCGCGATCGGTGCGGTCCGAACCGGTGCGGCGGCGATCCGGCGCACTACCCCGTCCGCGAGGTCGGCGGCCATGTCGGCCAACTCCTGAGCGGTCTGCGAGACCTGGACGGCGACCACCGGGGGTCCGGTGCGGTGGAGAGCGAATCCCGCCATCAGACCGGCATGGGTCCCCCCGCTGCCGGAGGCGCACACGAGTGTCCCAACGGCATCTTGATCCACCAGTTCGGAGTAGGCCCGGGC
>CAIWTL010000615.1 GCA_903915555.1 uncultured Micrococcales bacterium
CGACGAGCTGCGCCAGTTCCTCCTGCGTCATGTCGTGGGTGACGCTCACACCGCCCTCGACCGGGACGCCGAAGCGCTCGCCCAGGTCGAGCAGCGCCTTGGCGACACGGCCCGGGACGTCGGAGAAGACGAGATCGGACATGGCTTCGTTCGTCCTGCGAAGGCGCTGGGCCAGTGCCGTCAATAGGGCCTCCGCCACCTCGGGACGTCCCGAGAGCCATGGGCGGAGCGCGTCGTGGCCCACCTCGCGCGCGACGACGTCGGTGAGTGCGGTCGCCGTGGCGGCGCGTGGACCGGGGTCGAACAGGGACAGTTCGCCGATCATCTCGCCGGGCCCGATCACCGCCAGCAGCGCGTCACGGCCATCCGCCGAGGCGGTACCGAGCTTGATCTTGCCCTCTTCGATCACGTAGAGCCGGTCGCCGGGGTCACCCTCCCGGAAGAGGGTGCCTCCCTTGGCGAGACGGACCACGTTGGTGGCAGCCCGCAACGCGGCGGCAGCCTCCGGGTCGAGTGCGGCGAAGAGGGGTGCCTGCATGAGCACGTCATCCACGTGGCCTCAGTCCTTTCGTCGCAAGCCGTCGCCAGTGTGGCGCAGATCGCAGTCGGATGCAGCGGCTGGAAGGACACGATCCGAAGAATCCCGGTCCATCAGGCAGCTAGCGCCTTCGGAATCCGCGGAAACGGCGTCAGCGGGCGCGGAACCCCGGCGGAACGAACGTCCGGACCCCGGGCCGGGTCAGACGGTGGAACCCAGGCGTTCGTGCAGGGCAGTCAGTGCCAGCGCCGGATTCTCGCGGTAGCGGGCGATCAGCTCGCCGGTCACCTGATCGATACGGGCGTGCAGTTCCCGGCGGTACTCGCTCAAGCGGAACTCGGCCTCGCGCAGCAGCGTCAGGAGTTCGGCGCGGTCCACGCTGTCCTGGGGCGCCATCCGCTGCCACAGATCCGCGAGGTCGGGAAGCGGCGGAAGACCCTCCGCGGAGTCGACGCTCAGCGCCGCGATGCGCCGGTGCGAGGAGCGGGAGTCCGCCAGGACCCGGGACAGGCCGTCCGCGACGGAGACCCGGTCCCCCTTGTCGATCAGGTCGATGCGGGCCTGGATGATGCGCCGCCAGTAGGACACCCGCGACTCCTCGTCGGTCAGCCCCGACCGGCGATGCCGCAGCTCGGGCAGATCGACGTCTCCGAAGCGGGGGTCGCGCTGGGGGGGAGCCGTCCGTGCGCCGCCCGCCCGCTGTGCCGGCAGCATCATCTGCTCCACGTCCATGGTCCCTCCAAGAATCACCGTGTGTGATCAACACGTGCATCGTGACCGTCACCCTCCGTATTGAGATCACTGCTCCGAACGGGTGATCCCCGACGAAGCGAGTCTGACTGTGCGGATGGTCTGACCAGGACCGTCCGTGAGGGTACGGCGGGGTGAGGGGAGATCCAGCTGCCGGAGTGCCGCAGGTGGCCGGGTGGCCGGTTGGCCGGGTGGCCCGTGGGTCCGGGCTTAGGGTGGAGGTCATGGCTCCCGAGACCTCTCTGGCGCGCAAGCGGCGTGCGCGCCGCATCATGAGACGGCTCGCCGAGGTCTATCCGGACGCCACCTGCGAACTGGATTTCGAGAACGCCTTCCAACTGCTGGAGGCGACGGTTCTCTCGGCACAGTGCACCGACGTGAGGGTCAACATGGTGACGCCGCAACTCTTCGGCCGCTGGCCGCAGCCGGCGGATCTGGCGGGGGCCGCACCGGAGGAGGTGGAGGAGGTCATCCGGTCCACGGGATTCTTCCGCGCCAAGGCCGCGAGCCTCCTCGGGCTGTCACAGGCGCTGGTGGAGCGCTTCGACGGCGCGGTACCGGGTCGCCTCGAGGATCTGGTGACGTTGCCGGGAGTCGGGCGCAAGACTGCCAACGTCGTGCTCGGCAACGCCTTCGGTGTCCCGGGAATCACGGTCGACACCCATGTCGGACGTCTCAGCAGACGCCTCGGGTTCACCACGCACGAGGACCCTGTCAAGGTCGAGCGGGACCTCATGGAACTGTGGCCCCGGCGGGAGTGGACCCAGTGGTGCCACGTGCTCATCTTCCACGGCCGCCGGTGCTGTCACTCCCGCCGTCCGGCATGTGGTGCGTGTCCGGTGCGACAGTGGTGTCCGTCGGCGGGGATCGGTCCGCTCGACCCCGTCGTGGCGGACCGACTGGTCAAGAGCGGGTGAGAGGACGAGTGATGGCTGCCACATCCTGGTTGGACGACTCGGTGCTTCCGGCGCTCCCACGTTGGTTGGAACCGATAGTCGCCGCCCTGCGGTCCATCACCCCCGAGGACCTCACGAAGTTCCTGCCCCCCGAGGAGGGGGGTCGCCCCGGCGCAGTGCTCATGCTGTTCGGCGACGATCCCGGGCACGGGCATGACCTGTTGCTCATCGAACGGTCGCATGACATGCGATCCCACGCGGGGCAGCCGGCCTTCCCCGGTGGGGCCGTGGACGATGGGGACGCGACTCCGGTGGCCGCGGCCCTGCGGGAGGCGCGGGAGGAGACCGGCCTCGATCCCTCCGGGGTCACCGTCTTCGCGACGCTGCCGGATCTGTGGCTGCCGCCGTCCGGATTCGTCGTGACTCCCGTTCTGGCGTGGTGGTCCACCCCGTCACCGGTGTCGGTCGCCGACCCGGGTGAGGTGGCCTCCGTGCATCGGGTCCCCATCGCCGAACTCCTGGACCCGGCCAACCGTGTGGAGGTCCGGCACCCCATCGGTTACGTGGGTCCCGGATTCGAGGTCCACGACCTGTTGGTGTGGGGGTTCACCGCGGGCATCATCGCGCGACTGTTCGATGCGGCCGGGTGGACCATCCCCTGGCAGCCCGCCCGGCAAGTGGACATCAGCCTCTGAAGCGAGGGGCTCAGCCGATCCGAGGGGCACCCGGTGGCAGGTCGGCG
>CAIWTL010000616.1 GCA_903915555.1 uncultured Micrococcales bacterium
ACGGCGCTGCGCCCCTTGATGCCGTATCCGATGACGACGGTGTGTCCGGACACTTTTCGCCTCCACTTCCGGACCCGCCAGTCGTAACGGGTGCGTTGCGTGAGCAGTTCGATGGTCGTGCCGACCAGCACGATGAGGAAGATGAACCGCAGCGGCGTGATCACGAAGATGTTCGTGATGCGCGCGGCATCGCTGATGGGGGTGATGTCGCCGTACCCGGTCGTGGACAGCGTCACGGTCGCGTAGTAGGCGGCGTCAAGCAGGGTCAGTTCGTCCCCGGCCGCGTCCCGATAACCATCGCGTTCGGCGTACACCAACAGAGTGGTCACCACTATGCAGCCCAGCGCGACGGCGACCCGGATGAGGATCGACCGGACGGGGCGCTCCACATGTTTGGGCAGGATGAGGCGTCCCACCTGCTCGCCGAAGGGCTGGAGCGGTGAGCCGATGGTGTCGACGGACTCGTTGGCCGGACTCACAGGCACTGACGCTAGTGCCGACTCGGCGGAGTGGCAGGCATTCGCGCCAAACGGGGCACCGCCACCGTCACACGCGGCCGGGCAGCTCCATGGCGGGCACCGAGTCCCCCCGATTCCCGCGCCCCGCCTCGATGAACGCGATGGCATCGCACGTGCCGATCGCCCCGAGACCCGAGGGGCCGCTCCAGGGCTGCACGACGGCCAGGTCCGCCAACTCGCCCTCGTCGATCTGGATCGCGACGGCCCGCTCGCCGTGGGTCTGCGGGACGCCGTCCCGCAGCATGACCGATCGCATGCGCGAAGCGGGCCGACCGGACAGGGCGGAGATCATCGGGGTCAGCAACAGCGCCATGACGACCGCCGCTGCCGCCGGTTCGCGCGGCAGGGCCAGCACCCGCCGCCCATCCCGCAGTTCGGCCAACAGCACCGCGTCCGCGGGCCGCGCCGCGAGTCGGTCGATCAGGGTCTCGGCGCCGAGCAGGTCGAGCGCCGACGTCACCGCCGAGCCGATCCCCGGGTGCGCCGTGGCGGTGACGACGGTGAGGTCCGACCCTGCGGCGTCGATGGCGGCGGCGAGGGCGCGGGGATCGGAACTGCCCGGGACCTCGGGCAGTGACCGCGCTCCGCTGCCCAGGAGCCATGCGGCGAGCAGCGGCGCGACGACGTCGCGGTTGCGACCACGCCGAGGTGGCCCCGACTCCAGGAGGTCCGACTCCATGAGTACCGGCGTCACCGTCGCGGGAGGGGTGATCACGAGTTCGTCCATCCCGGCGGCGGCCGCCAGGGCGACCGTGCCGGCGGTGACCACCGTGCCGGGCTTCGCGAGCACGTCACCGGCGCGGGCCTGGACCCCGCGGTCGAGCATGCCGCTTCCGGGATCCACCATGCCGGGGCGGGACGATGGGCGTCCCGTGGCGGGGTCACCGACGAGGACGAGCTCCGGTCCGGACTCGCCCACCGCGTGGCTGTCGGGCAGCACGGCCGCGGCACCCGGCGGGACGGGATCACCGGTCCGGATCGGTGCGGCCTGCCCGTCGGCGAGTTCCTCGCCGGGGCCCACCACACCCCACGGCCCGATCCCACGCACGGCGTACCCGTTCGTGGCGGCCGCCAGCAGCGGGGGGATGTCGGTCTGGGCGACGACGGGCTGGGCGAGCATCGTCCCCACTGCCGACATCAGCGCGATCCGTGTCGGCGGGGTGGCGGCCATGTCCGCGGCGACGCGGAACGCCTGCCGCCAGGGGGTGCCGTGGTTCACGGGGGCCAGTGTGGTCGCGTTGCCCGGATCGACCGCGTCACACGGCGGCGTGTCGGCCGAACCGTTGCCCCGCTGATGCCTCGAGCGCGGCCGCGCCGCGGGTCACCGGCGGCGGACGGCCCAGGTGGGGTTGCCGACGGGGGTCACCGCGGTGAACACGTCCCGGTCCGCGAACTGCTGGTGGAACACCGGGGTGTGCCATCGTTCGCTCTGCATCAGGAGGTCGTGTGCCGAGCGGACTCCCAGCGGTGTCCCCCGGATGACCACGTCGGTGGGGAGGCGACGTAGGTGCCCGTCGAGGACGGCCTTGCTTCGCTCCGGCTCGTGGCTCGGCTTCTCGCACAAGGTGCCGATGACTGCAGTCGCGGCGCAGGTCGCCACCACTCCGATCACGGCGATCGTCCACGGTCGGCCCGTGGTCTGGCCCCGCACGAGGAGCAGAGTCGCGGCCGCCATGGTCAGACCGACCATCGCAGCGCACATCATCGTCAGCAACAGGGTGTGGCCGCACCGCTCGCACCGGGACTGCCGCATGAGGCTGCGGGCCTGTGGGGTGAGCGTCCGGCGATGCGGCAGTGGCAGTGACAGGAGTACGAAGACCAGGACCGCCGCCAGGGCCACCGCCTGCGGATGGTCCACCAGCCACCCCAGTGCGGAGCCGAGAGTGCTGGAACTGAACAGGTACGTGCCTTCGATGTCGGCGGGCAACACCCGCCACGCGTCGTCCCAGGTGTTGTTGATTCCGCGGCTCATCCATCCCTCGGTGGGATTCCCGGCGACAAGCTCGTGGATGACGAGACCCCCGAACTTGTCGTAGAGAACGGTGTCCCCCACCGCATAACCGTCCTGGCGCACGGCGACCACGAGATCACCATCGTGCAGGGCCGGTTCCATGGAGTGGCCGTGGACGACGGCGTAGGTGACCGGTCCGCCGATCTGACTCGGTGCCAGGAACATCCAGAACGCCAGTGCGACGACACCGAACAGCAGGATCTGCAGCCAGTCGCGGCGGCTGGGCCCCCGGCGCTGCGTGGCGAGCATCCCCTGCGGGGCACGACCGCTGTGCGGATATCCGGCCCGGTCGGCTCGGAGAGCAAGGTCGGCATGGTGAGCACGGTCGGGCGGGGGAGCAGGGGTGACCGACACCATGTCGATCACCCCCTCCCGACGGGCGCCGGAGCCGCGTATCGCGGTTGCGGCC
>CAIWTL010000617.1 GCA_903915555.1 uncultured Micrococcales bacterium
CTGTCGGGGGACACCCTCGGCGGCGGATCCTCGAATGAGGATGTCTTGAACATCACCGCGATCCAGGACTTCGCCGACGCGGCCGGTTTCGTGGCGTTCGCGTGGGCCAACCGGGGAACCATCGTTCCGTTCACCTGGAAGCCCAGCGCGACGGCCGCGGAGTGGACGGGCAGCGTCGAGGTGCAGGCCATCGAGGTCGGCGGTGACGTCAACACCCGCCTGACGTCGGACGCGGAGTGGAAGATCACCGAGCTGACCCCGCCGACCGGGTTCGTGCCGCCGGTGGCTCCGCTGGCGAGCAAGAGCAAGTGACGACCCCCGGACCCGGTGGTGACTTGCCCGCCGCCGGGTCCGGGTTCACACCACAGGGCAAGGACGACCAAGGAGGCAAGACATGGCCGAGATGAAGATGCCGGTGTTCACCGTCAGGTTGAGCAGCGGCGAGCAGTTGACGGTGACGGTGACCCAAGCCGCCCAGGTGGCGTGGGACCTCGAGCGCGCGAAGCGGCAGTGGCCGGTGATGGATCAGGCCACCAGCCTGTGGGCGTCGTTCGTGGTGTGGAACCAGGCCCGCCGCGATGGGCAGATCGACAAGAACCAACCGTTCGAGTCGTTCAGCGACCAGGTGATGTCCCTGGAGTACCAGGAGCCGGTCGCGGTTGGCGATTGATCTGGCGCTGGCTACCCGCACGGCGCCGCGAGACTGGATGGAGGAGCCCGATGAAGTGTTACTCACGGCTCTCCTACTGCTCGAGGAGCGGGCGCGGCGGTGACCGATGTCTGGGGTGAAGATCACCGGGCTGCGGGAGAACATCGCGGCGATGAAGAAGGCCGGCGTCGAGGTCGCCGACCTCAAGGAGGCGTTCGCGCCGATCAGTGACAAGGCCGCCGCGCAGGCCCGCGCGTTGGCACCTCGGCGCTCCGGCCGCCTGGCTGGCAACGTGCGGGCGTCGCGGCGGCAGAACGCGGCCGTGATCACCGTCGGCGGCGCGCGGGTCTACTACGCCCGCTACGTGCACTTCGGTAGCGTCCACAACCCCCGCCCGGTGCCGTTCATGTTCCAAGCCGTCGACGCGCTGGCGCGGTCGGGCTGGATCGAGGACGCGGTGGAACGCGGCCTGACCGTGGCGCTGAGGAGGGCTGGATTGTGAAGCCGATCAGCGTAGTCGTCACCGGGGACACTCGGCAGTTCCAGGCCGCGATGCGGCAGACCGAGCAGTCCCTGGGCCGCCTGGAAGGCTCGGTGGACCGCGCCAGCCGGTCGACGACCACCGCGCTGCGGGCGATGGCCGCGGTCGGGGGGGCGTACGCGTTGGCTCAAGGCTTCATGGCCGTGGTGAACGCCGCGTCACGCCTGGAGCAGTCCCAGGGCGCGGTCACGGCAGTGTTCAAGGACCAGTCCGGGGTGATGCAGGCCGCGGCAGCGTCGGCCCACGACGCCGGGCTGTCCACGGCGGCCTACGGCGAGATGGCCGTGCGGCTGGGATCACAGCTGAAGAACCTCGGTGTCGCGCAGCAGAACCTGGCCCCACAGACCCAGGGACTGATCGACCTCGGCGCGGACCTCGCCGCACAGTTCGGCGGCACGACACAAGATGCCGTTGAGGCGTTGTCGGCAACGTTCCGCGGCGAATACGACCCCATCGAGAAGTACGGCGTGACGGTGCGGGCCACCGCCGTACAGGCCAAGATGGCCGCCGAAGGCATCAGCCAAGCCCAAGCCACGGTGGCTCTCATCACCGAACAGTCCGCTGATGCGCTGGGCGCAGCGGAGCGGGAATACGACACCTTCGCCTCGGCTCAGCAGCGGTTCAACGCGTCGTTCGAGAACGCGCAGGCGGCACTGGGGCAGGCGTTCCTGCCGATCGTGGCCAAACTGGCTGACGCGTTGGCGTCGCTGGCGCAACTGTTCGTC
>CAIWTL010000618.1 GCA_903915555.1 uncultured Micrococcales bacterium
ATCACGACCCCGAACTGCTGCAGGATGGCATCCACGGAGTACACGGCCAGCACGGCCATCACCGCACACCATCCGACCAGGACGACGAACGAGATGGCCAGCGGCAGCCTGTTCCCCCACTGTCCGAACACGTCACCGCTCAGCGCGAGCGTGGCCCGTCCCGTCCGCAGACCCGTCAGGGAGACCACGACCAGCACGAGTCCGGCAAGCAGAAGGCCGCCGAGCACGGCCGCGATCGCCGCGGGAGCGTTCATCCCACTCGCGCCGGCGATGATGACGCCGCTGGGCAGCACCGCGACACTGGTTCCGGACGCCGCCCAGAACCAGAAGATCATCGACGGACTCGCGGTGCGGGACTCTGGGCGCAGCGACACGTTCGCCGTGTCCGGGTCGTAGGTGCGTTCCTGTAGTTCGTCGCCCGGGTCCGCCGGTTGTTCCGTCGCGCTCACCGGTCACCTCCGGCCATCACGGTAGCCGGGGACATGACGGCACGCATCGGCCCCACCGAGCCGCTCCGGGGATCAGCGGCGGGACTTCTCCCGGACGTCAACGACGACAGAACGCGGCTCGGCGCCCTCGGCGCCGACCGCGATGTCGGGGTTCTCCTCGAACATCCACTCCAGGATCGTCGCGGCGACCAGGGCGGGGTCCTCGAGCTGCGGGACGTGGCCCACGTGGTCCATCACCTCGAAGCGCCAGGAGTCGAAGCGCTGCGCCGAGGCCTCGGCCTGACGGATCGACACCAACCTGTCGTGTTGGCCGTGGATGAGCAGGACCGGAGCCGCCACCCCCTCCAACTGGGTCGCGTACCAGGGGCTGGTCACGACGTAGACGACGGACCTGGCGGCCTGGACGAGCGCGTTGGGGTTCCCGGGCAGGCGTCGCCGCTCCTCGGCGAGCGCGGCTGCCGCCTGCCGGAACTCGTCGGGCACCTTCGACGGGTCGCGGGCGACGAGCCGCAGCATCCGGCCCACCTGTCGTTCCGCGGACGCGAAGCGCGTCCACAGGGAGATCACCGCGGTTCCGAGCCCAGGGGTTGCCAGGACGGCGAACTCCACCGCGCGACGGAAGTCCTTCAGCACCAGCCCGCTCAAGGGCAGTGCCGGTCCGATCAGCACCAGTCCCGCGACGGACCCGGGTCGCTTGGCGGCCTGCAGCAACGCGATGAGACCCCCCATGGAGTTGCCGATCAGGACGGCGGGCTCCCCGACGACGTCGCGCAGGAAATGGTCGAGCACACGGCGGTTCTCACCGACCGTGGCCGAGCGGCCCAGTACCGGGGTCCGGCCGTGACCGACGAGATCGAGGGCGTAGATGCGGCACTCCGCTGCCAGCAACTGGGCGATCAGGTCGAAACTGATCGCCGACCCACCGAGACCGTGCACACACACGACGAGCGGACCATCCGGCTTACCGCCGTAGTCGATGTAGTGGACCGGTCCCTCGTAGTCGAAGAATCGTGACGTTCCGACGTTGCGCGACATCGGGCCTCCTATGCTCCCCTCCAGTGTGCCCCGCCACGGCCGCTCCCCCGCACACGGCATGCGGTCGGGTCACGCCACGGGCCGCCCCCGTCCACCGTGGGAGCCACGCTCCGACCCCGGTGCCGCGGTCTTCTGCAACGACGAGGCCCCTGTCCCGGGGGTGTGGGACAGGGGCCTCGTCGGGTACGCGTCAACTGATCAGAAAGCGTCCTCGGGAAGCTCCATCACGTCGAGCGTGGTGTTGAGCGCCGCGACCTTCTCTGCGGTCAGCAGGGGCAGCCGGTTGGCGGCGAACCAGCGGGCCGCCTCGATCTTGCCGGCGTAGAAGGCCTTGTCCTTGTCGGAGGCGTCCGCCAGCTTGGCCTGGGCGACCTCGGCCTGGCGCAGCAGCAGCCAACCGATCACCAGGTCGCCGACCATCATGAGCAGGCGCGTGGTGTTGAGACCCACCTTGTAGATCTCGTTGATGTCCTGCTGGGACGCCATCGCCCACTCACCGAGCTTGCCGATCGTGGCCTGGACGTCCTCCAGCGCCACTCCCAGCAGTTCGCGCTCGGCGGCCAGCTGGTCGCCGTCACCGCCGGCCTTGACGGTCTCGGTGATCTGCCCGGCCAGATGGAACACGGCCTTGAACTGGTCGCGGACCATCTTGCGGAAGAAGAAGTCCAGACCCTGGATGGCGGTCGTGCCCTCGTAGAGGGTGTCGATCTTGGCGTCGCGGATGTACTGCTCGATGGGGTAGTCCTGCAGGAAGCCGGACCCGCCGAACGTCTGCAGCGACTGCGAACCGAGCAGTTCGTAGGACCGCTCGGAGCCGACGCCCTTGACGATCGGCAGCAGCAGGTCGTTCATCCGCTCCGCCATGTCGACGTCGATGTCGCCGGCACCGTGCTCGGCGGCGGCGATGCGGTCCTGCCACGACGCCGTGTAGAGCACGAGCGCGCGCATGCCCTCGGCGTAGGACTTCTGCAGCATCAGCGACCGGCGCACGTCCGGGTGGTTGATGATCGTCGTGCGGGGCGCCGTCTTGTCGAGCATCTGGGTCAGATCCGCGCCCTGAACGCGGGTCTTGGCGTACTCCAGCGCGTTCAGGTACCCGGTGCCGAGTGTGGCGATGGCCTTCGTGCCGACCATCATGCGGGCGTACTCGATGACCTTGAACATCTGCGCGATGCCCTCGTGGACGTCGCCGACGAGCCAACCGATGGCCGGCTCCTTGTCACCGAAGGTGACCTCACAGGTGGTGGAGACCTTCAGGCCCATCTTCTTCTCGACGTTGGTGACGTAGGCGCCGTTGCGCTCGCCCAGTTCACCGGTCTCGATGTCGAAGTGGTACTTGGGGACGACGAAGAGCGACAGTCCCTTCGTGCCGGGGCCACCCACACCCTCGACGCCGACCGGCCGGGCCAGCACCAGGTGGATGATGTTGTCGGTCATGTCATGCTCGGCGGAGGTGATGAAGCGCTTCACGCCCTCGATGCGCCACGTGCCGTCCTCGTTGGGGAAGGCCTTGGTAGTTCCGGCACCGACGTCGGAGCCCGCATCGGGCTCGGTCAGCACCATGGTCGCGCCCCACTGGTTTTCCACCATGCGCTCGGCCATCTTCTTCTGGTCCTCGTTGCCGATATCCCACAGGATGCCGGCGAACCCGGGGCCCGCCATGTACATGAAGGCGGCGGGGTTGGCGCCGAGCACCAGTTCAGCGACGGCCCACCGGAGACTGGGGGGAGTCGCGATGCCGCCGATCTCGGTGGGGATCTCCATCCGCCAACCCTCGGCGTCCATCAGCATCTGGTA